>DXYB01000060.1 GCA_019416065.1 Acidaminococcus sp.
TCCACCAGAAAAGGATGAATTTGGGGTCCTCCCCAACATTTGACAAAGAACCATAATTCTTTGTGAGAGAAGAAGAACGAAAAACAGCAAATCCTGTTATTCGTTCTTCTTTTTTTAGCCAAGGTTATAAGTTATCCCCAATTTGACTGTGGATAAACTGGGGATAAGGGGAAAAGAGATCCTAGATTTGGTATAATGAACGAAGTTTTACACAAGATTTAGGAAGTTTAATAAAATTATCCACAGAAACTGTGGATAATTTTGTGGATTTGGTGGATAACCTTGTGAATAAATGAAAAGACGCAGGGCTTATTCGGAAATCTTTTTGACAGGAAAAAACTTTGTACGGTAATCGTTGTCAGTATAAGGAGGACACTATGGCAAAATTAAATGAAAAAGCAGCGATGTTTCAACGGTATGTGGCTAAAAAAGACCCTACGGCTTTTGGCATTGTGGAAGTTCCCAATGCGCCGCTGCATTCTGTGGTTTTTCGCTCCCAACTGAATGTAGAGAACACACCTTTGCCTTTGGTGGTGGAACTAGACGACAGCCCTTTTGGGATTATCCGTGTGGTCTTAGAGGTACAACTTACCCAGGAAGATCAACGAGTGCGTATTGCCCAGTGTATGAATCGCTTAAATGCCCATTATAAAATTTATAAGTTTTATCTGGATCCCCAATATAATCTGCTAATGGATACCAGCGTCATCTTTCGGGATAGTACTGTAGATGGCAACCAACTCTACAACCTGTTTGAGATCATTGCCCATGATCTTAAAGACATTCGTAAAGAAATCAAACAAGCCATTTGGGAAGAGCAGAAAGGATAAGTGTCATTTTCTATAAAAGACGAAAATTTACGAAAAAATATTATATAACTTACAAAAATAGGTATAATACAAAATAAAATACCTAAAATGACAATTTTTCTTGTGCTATAGACTTTATTTTCGTATAATAATTTCAACTCGCAATATAATGTTCGTGATTTTTATCATGAATTGTGCGGGAATTAGGGGAATGAAGGTGAAAACCATGCGCGCATGGAAAAAGTCATTGGGGGTATTGATCGTTTCTTCTTTAGTGGCGCTAGGGGTTTCTGGTTGTGGAAAATCAGGCAGTGGGGCGGACGCCAATACTATTAAAATTGGCGGGTTGTTTGAATTAACTGGTGCTGTTGCCAATTATGGTACCAGCGGACAAAAAGGCGCCCAACTGGCCATAGAGCAGCTTAATGCCAAAGGGGGAATCAATGGCAAAAAGTTGGAACTGGTACCCGCTGATAATAAATCCGAACCTTCTGAGGCGGGCAACCAGGCTACTAAGCTGATTACGAAAGATAAAGTTTCTGTTATTGTAGGGCCCTGTACGTCAGGCAGTACGGCAGCGGCGACACCTGTAGTCACTGGAAGTAAAGTACCGCTGATTACGCCTTCTGCCACCGCCATGAGCATTACCGTAGATGAGAAGGGGAAGGTACGCCCCTATATTTTCCGGGCTTGCTTTACGGATCCCTTCCAAGGTAAAGTCATGGCTACCTTTGCAGCAGATGCGCTGCATTTGAAAAAAATCGCGATTTTTAACGATTCCTCTAGTGATTATTCCAAGGGGTTAGCCGGTGTATTTGCCACGACCTTTCAAGAAAAGGGAGGGGAAATCGTAGCGCAGGAAGCGTTTTTAGCGAAAGACCAGGATTTTAAATCTACGTTAACCAAATTAAAACATACCAATCCGGATGCCCTATATGTTCCTGCCTATTATGAAGAAGTGTCTAAAATTATCAAACAGGCTCGGGAAGTTGGCATCACTTGTCCAATTCTTGGCAGTGATGGTTGGGATTCTCCCAAACTAGCAGAAATTGCTGGTCCTGATGCCTTAAATGGAACGTATTTTAGCAGTTTTTATTCTTCCCAAGATACGGATCCCCATGTGCAGCAATTTATTAAGGATTACAAAGCAAAATATAACGAAGACCCGGATGGGTTTGCCATCAATGGCTATAATTGCGTACTCATGGCAGCAGACGCAATGAAACAAGCTGGCGGTACGGATGGCACAAAGATTGCTAAAGCCTTGGAAGGATTGAAAGACTTTCAGTTGGCTACCGGGAAAGCGACCATTGATCCGCAGCATAATCCTATTGTCAGTGTGGATATTATCCGGATGCAGGATGGAAAACAGATTTTTGATCGGAAAATCAGCACCTGATACTCCTTGTAGAAAGAACAAAAATCCACAAAATGAAAACAAAAATAAAAACATACATAAAATATGGTATTGTTTTTAAAATTAATACTAAAAATGTTAAAAAATACTGTTGCAAAAATGTGAAGTGTCCCGTATAATAGGTATAACTTGTGAGGCCGACCGGCGATGGGTCACCAGCAAGAAAACTAAAGAGAAAGTAAAGGTGTTGGGCATGAAAGCATGGAAAAAAGCGGTCGGCGTCCTGACCATGACGACGCTAGCAGCAGGCGTGTTTACAGGATGTGGAAAATCGGAAAAGGCCACTAGCAATGGGGATGACGTAAAAGTAGGAGCTCTGTTTGAATTAACCGGTAATGTAGCTAATTATGGTAAATCCACTTTTAATGGCGTGCAGATGGCAGTGGATGAAATCAATGCCAAGGGTGGCATCAATGGTAAAAAAGTCACTTTGGTGCAGGCGGATAATAAATCCGAGCCATCTGAAAGTGGTAATGCAGCGACAAAGCTGATTACCAAGGATAAGGTGGTCGCTATCATTGGCCCTTCTACCAGTGGCTGCGTATCGGCAGCAACGCCGGTGGTAACCAATAGTAAAATTCCTCTGATGGCTCCTGTGGCTACGGCACCAGGGATCACCGTGGATGAAAAAGGGAAAGTACGGCCATATATTTTCCGTGCTTGCTTTACCGATCCGTTCCAAGGTAAATTAATGGCCCAATTTGCCGCGGATACGTTAAAAGTAAAGAATGTAGCGATTTTTAATGATTCTTCCAGTGACTATTCCAAGGGATTGGCAGATGTATTTGCTAAAACCCTGGAAGAAAAGGGCGGAAAAATTGTAGCCCGGGAAGCATTCCTGTCCAAAGACCAGGATTTTAAATCGGCGCTGACCAAGCTAAAAGCAGCTAACCCGGATGCGTTGTACGTGCCTGGCTACTATGAAGAAGTTTCTAAGATTATTAAACAAGCAAGAGAAGTAGGACTGACTTGTCCAATTATGGGCAGTGATGGCTGGGATTCTCCGAAACTAGCTGAAATTGCTGGTGCTGCGGCACTGAATGGAACCTATTTCAGCAGCGCTTATTCGGCACAGGATCAGGATCCCAATGTACAAAAATTCATCAAAGATTACAAAGCAAAATACAATGCGGAGCCGGATACCTTTGCCATCCATGGTTACGATGGAGCTATGGCCGTGATGGAAGCAATTAAGAGAGCGGGCAGCACAGATGGCACCAAAATTGCAGAGGAATTGGCTAAGATGAAAGATTTCCAGGTAGCCACTGGAAAATATACGCTGGATGCGGAACATAATCCGGTCTCTGGCGGGATTATCATCGAAATGAAAAACGGCGTACAGACTTTCAACAAAAAGATTACTTTGTAATGGTAGCGGTAAACGGCGTCGGATCGGATGTTCTGATCTGGCGCCAAACTTTTTCGTGAGGAGGCTTTGCGATGGATGCGGGATCCTTTACTCAACAATTTGCCCAGCAAATTGTTAATGGCGTATCCTTGGGCAGTATTTATGCGCTCATTGCACTAGGGTACACTATGATTTATGGTATTATCAAATTGATTAATTTTGCCCATGGGGATATCTATATGCTGGGTGCCTATATGGGGTTTGTTTGCATCACCCGGTTTGGGCTGCCTTTTTTTCCTTCTTTGGTTCTTGCCATGGTAGGCAGTGCCTTGGCCGGTATTGTAATTGAAAGGATTGCTTATCGACCCATGCGCAATGCCCCACGTATTGCGGCACTGATTACGGCCATTGGGGTTTCCTTTTTTCTGGAAAATGGGATGATTTTGCTGGTTTCTCCCCAGCCCCGGACTTTTCCAGCTGTCTTTGCCCCTACGGTATACCAGGTAGGCGGCGTGGTCGTTAATAACCAGCAGATTATGATTTTGGTCAGTGCTTTTGTTCTCATGGTAGCCCTTACGTATATCGTGAATCGGACGAAAGTCGGCAAAGCCATGAGGGCCGTGAGTTTTGATGCCGATGCGGCACGTCTTATGGGAATTAATATTGACCGGGTTATTTCCACTACCTTTGCGTTAGGCAGTGCTCTTGCTGCGGCTGCAGGGGTACTGGTAGGGATTTATTATAATTCTATTGATCCTTTGATGGGTATGATGCCCGGTATTAAGGCCTTTATTGCTGCTGTGGTAGGAGGCATTGGGATTTTGCCCGGCGCAATGTTGGGTGGCATCATTATGGGTCTTGTGGAAGCTATGGTTTCTGGCTTTTTCTCCTCCACCTTCCGGGATGCGGCGGCTTTTGCCATTTTAATTCTGATTCTGCTCATTAAACCAACTGGAATATTGGGCCAGAATGTTAAAGAGAAAGTATAGGTGAACGCCATGGAAAAAAGTTTACGCAAACAGGATCTTCTGGGACTGTGTATCCTGGCTGTCATCTTTGCAGCGTTTTATCTGCTGTTTGACAAGGAACTTCTGGATGATTATGTGGAAACCAACGTGATTATGATTTTGATTAATATTATTCTGGCCGTGAGCCTGAATTTAATCAATGGCTTCACCGGACAGTTTTCTATTGGACATGCAGGATTTATGGCGGTAGGTGCTTATACGTCCGCTATTATTACTGTAAAGCTGGGCATGGATTTTGGCATGGCCTTAGTGGTCGCCACAGTGAGTGCCGCTATTTTGGGATTTTTGGTGGGCGTGCCTACCTTGCGTCTTAATGGAGATTACCTGGCTATTGCTACCTTGGGACTGGGGGAAATCATCCGGATTACCATCCTAAATATTGATTATGTGGGAGGGGCTGCCGGATTCATGGGAATTCCTAGAGAAACCACATTTCCCATCGCTTTTTGGATCATGGTTCTGGTTGTCTATGTGATCAAAAATTTTAAAAATTCCGCGGCAGGACGTGCTTGTCTGTCTATTCGGGAAAATGAGATTGCAGCAGAAACTATGGGGATCAATACGACCCGATATAAAGTACTGGCTTTTACGATCGGTGCTGGCTTTGCAGGGACGGCGGGAGCTTTATTTTCTCACTATTACTATATTGCCCATCCAGCCTCATTTACATTTATGCGCTCTTTTGATATCCTGACCATGGTGGTATTAGGTGGCTTGGGATCTATGAGCGGAGCCGTGACGGGTGCCATCGTTTTAACTGGAATTTCAGCCGCTTTGGCGGATTATCCGGAGTGGCGGATGGTGATTTATTCGGTGGTACTGATTGTGTTAATGCTGAACCGGCCACAGGGGATTTTTGGCAGCAAGGAAATCAGCATGAAAATTTTCCAATCGATTCAACGGGGAGGTGGAAACCATGGCGGAGCTACTGCAAGTCAATAATGCATCGATGATTTTTGGTGGGCTGCGGGCTGTTTCCAACCTGACCATGCGTATTGATGAAGGAGAATTGATAGGGCTAATTGGTCCTAACGGAGCCGGGAAAACGACGGCTTTTAACATGCTTACCGGAGTGTATGAGCCTACGGAAGGGACTATTGTTTTTGATGGCCAGAAAGTCAATGGGAAAAAGCCATACCAGGTAACCAATATGGGCATTGCTCGTACGTTCCAGAATATACGGCTGTTTTCTGAATTGACAGTGCTGGATAATGTGAAAATTGCGTTTAATAGCCATATCCGGTATGGTCTTTTGGAAGCCATTGGGCGCTTTGGACGGTATTTTAAAGAAGAAACAGCTGTGGAAGAAAAAGCACTGGAGCTCTTGAAAATTTTCCATTTGGAACAGTTTCAAGGCGAAATGGCCAAAAATCTTCCCTATGGGGAACAGCGCCGCCTGGAAATTGCTAGAGCCCTTGCCACTGGTCCTCGTCTTTTACTATTAGATGAGCCTGCGGCGGGCATGAATCCCCAGGAAACCAAAGAACTGATGGAACTTATCCGTTGGATCAAAGAAAAATTTAAACTGAGCATTCTTCTGATTGAACACGATATGAATTTGGTTATGAATGTGTGTCAGCGGATCTATGTGTTAGAATATGGGATTTGCATTGCTAGCGGTACGCCGGAAGAAATCAAGCGGAACAAACGGGTGATCAAGGCGTATTTGGGCGAGGAGGTGTCCTGATGCTGACCGTTAAAGGGTTAAATGTTTACTACGGGGCCATCCACGCCGTCAAAGATTTAGAACTAGAGGTGGCAGATGGGCAGATTGTGACGCTAATAGGCTCAAATGGCGCTGGCAAATCCACAACTATGCACACCATTTCTGGACTTTTGAAGCCCAAAACTGGCAGTATTTTATACCAGGGAAAAGAGATCGTGGGGGTTCCTGCCCATAAATTGGTGGGAGAAGGATTGGTCCAGGTGCCGGAAGGACGTCATGTATTTTCCAATATGAGTGTAATGGAAAACCTGGATATGGGGGCTTACCTTCGCAAAGATGCAGCAGGGATTCAACGGGATAAGGAGTTGGTCTTTGAAAAATTTCCTCGCTTAAAAGAACGGGTAAGTCAACTGGCAGGTACGCTTTCCGGTGGGGAGCAGCAAATGCTGGCTATGGGAAGGGCGTTAATGAGTCGTCCTAAATTATTGCTTTTGGATGAACCCTCCATGGGACTGGCACCTCTTTTGGTTAAAGAGATTTTTTCCATTATCAAAGCTATTAACAGCGAAGGCGTAACGGTTCTTTTGGTGGAACAAAATGCCAATATGGCCCTTTCTATAGCGGACAGGGCCTATGTCCTGGAAACCGGCCGTATTGTATTAAGTGGTACGGCAGCAGAACTGGCAACCAGTGAAGCCGTGCAAAAAGCCTACTTGGGTGGCTAAGAAAGGGGTAACAAGGTATGCTGATAGAAGAACTCATGACCACGGAGGTCAAAACGGCGGGAGCGGACCAATCTCTTTTGGAAATCCGGGAACTGCTTTTAAATAACAATTTGCGGCGTATTCCTGTGGTGGATAATGATGGTCGATTGAAAGGCATTATTACGGATGGTGATGTAGCCAGGGCTACCCCTTCGGATGCCAGTACACTGGATCGTTACGAAGAAAATTATCTACTAGGAAAACTTAAGGTCAAAGATTTGATGACCAAAGCCGTCGTGACCGTAAAAGCCAAAGACGGCGTGGAAACAGCAGCGTATCTGATGTACAAATTTAAGATTGGGGCGTTGCCCGTTGTGGATGATACCAACAAGGTTGTAGGAATTATTTCCGATACGGACTTATTCAAAGCGTTCGTGGACCTTCTGGGATATGCGAAAATATCGACTAAGATCACCATTGATACCCAGGATAGGGTAGGCGTACTGGCTGACCTTACAAAAATCTTTAAGGACAATGGCATCAATATCATCTCGGTATTGACCCGTAAAATTGGACCTAAACGGGCGGCTATTGCTGTACGGGCAAATCTCACCGGCCATATGGATATAATCGAAACCATTCGGAATGCCGGTTTTGTGATTATGGATATCTCCACAACGAAAGTAGATGATGGAGATGAATAAGCCGCAAGAATTCCGTGTGGGCGATGTTGTCCGGATGAAAAAATCCCACCCTTGTGGATCCTATGAATGGGATATCTTGCGAGTAGGGATGGATTTTGGTATTAAATGTCGCGGCTGCGGCCATTATGTGATGTTGCCCCGGCCTAAATTTGAAAAGGCCGTCCGGGAAATTCTTTCCCATAACGAATCTTAGATGAAAAGCCAGTGGTGTCTTCCTGCACTACTGGCTTTTTTGTAAGGACCCTTTTCTTAGTAGCAGAAATAAAAGAAATTCTTTTTGTCCCATGGTATAATGATAAAGCGTAATAAAGGAAACTAGTACCCGAAGGGCTATTTTATTTCATCTATACAAA
Organism: Acidaminococcus sp.; assembly: GCA_019416065.1. Lineage (GTDB taxonomy): Bacteria > Bacillota > Negativicutes > Acidaminococcales > Acidaminococcaceae > Acidaminococcus. The sequence continues at coordinate 8,030 of DXYB01000060.1, forward strand.
GTGCGACGAAATGGGGGATGGTTGTGAAAAGGTGGTTTCTGCTCTGTCTTTCTTTGCTATGTATAGCCTTTTCCTTGAAAGGAGAGGCAGTGCACTGGATCGCTTTAGGACAGACGGAGGAAGGATTGGTCTCCATGGACCGGGATAGTTTACAAGTTCGCTCGGGATCTTCCGTAAAAGTATGGGAAAAGGTGATGTGGACCCAAGCCAATGCCAAAGGCGTGGCTGGAGAACTGCGGCACCAGGAATATGATATGAAAAAAAAGCTGTGGCGGCGACTGAGCACCTATAGTCTGAATCGGCGAGGAAAAAAACTGCAAGGGAATCGAAAAATTGGGGAATGGCAGCCGTTTGAACCTATGACACCGCTATTTACCCGGGCTCGTTATGAACGGGATTATGCCCATTTACAAGGCCCCTGGGTCTTTATCCGGACGCTTCCAGGTGTGGGAAAAAAATATTTTAATCCTAAATCTTTAGAGAAAAAAGGGCGGGATACCTATGTTGTGTGGGAAAAAACAGTAATGCAGCGCCCTGTGAACGGAACCAATATCTTGCTATCCCAGACCCGGTATGATGTTACGAATAAAAAAGCCAGAACCTTGTATCTATGTACCTTTGATAAAAAAGAAGTCATGTTGGATCACTATGCGGTCAGTGATGCCTGGAGCGCCTCCGATGACCAGTATGGGGAATACATCGGAGAGCAAATTGCCGCATATTATAAAAAACATCCTTCAAAATAACGGGAAAAGATGGTTGACAGCAGACTTTTTTTCTGCTACGATATGAATACTTTCTCGTTTCGAGAAAGGCGCGCAAAGCACGACTTATTTAGAACGACTATTAAAATGTATCACCTGAAACATTTTAATAAAAAATCTTCTTGACAAACAAAGTGGAATTTGTTAAGCTAAATGAGTCGCTAGCAAAGCGATGGACGAACTTTGAAAACTAAATATTGTTGACAGATGTGCGGGTCAGGTCACTTAGTGACCGACCATGTCACCTGGAGAAAACCAGGGAAAAAATCACAACAGTTTAAAA
>DXYB01000061.1 GCA_019416065.1 Acidaminococcus sp.
AAAGTGGCTCAAAAATTCATCAGCGAGTGGTTCACTTTTTCATTGACATTCACACAGGACCTACCGATTATCAACGAGCTATTGGGCAAAAAGACCTATTACAGCTGTTGTAAAGTAAATCCTGGTCCAATCGAGAATAAGTCAATCACAAAAGCTCCTTAGTTCATTCGTTTTTTCTACCGAATTATGTGTTCAGCCGGGGGAGTTAGTAGGGGAATCCAAGTTGTTGGCAACGACTATATAAAAATGAAAGAAGAGGGAGGACGCCGGTATGACGACCTCCCTCTTCCAAGCACAGGAGGCAATATGAAAATTACAGCAGATAAAGCGCTCAGACGGCTAAAAGAAGGCAATCAACTGTATCGGATGAGCTGGAAGAATACCGGTGATGTGTCCCTTGAAAAAGTGAGAGATACGGCAAAAAATGGGCAGCATCCCTATGCTGTAGTGATTGCCTGTTCGGATTCCCGTGTGACGCCGGAGCATATTTTTAATGCCGGTATCGGGGAACTTTTCACTATCCGGGTAGCGGGAAATGTCATAGATCCCCATCAACTAGGGTCTATTGAGTATGCGGTCAGCCATCTGGGAACGCCCCTTGTAGTAGTTCTGGGACATACCCATTGCGGCGCGGTAGATGCAGCTATGTGCGGTAGTTTTCACGGTTATATTACATCCATTACAGATAAGATACAGGTAGCGATTCAGGGAGAGCGTGATGCATATAAAGCGTCATGCCTGAATGTGGAATCTACTGTTGAAGAAATTAAGAAATCACTTTCCTTGGAAGCGGTAAAGGGTGCCATCTACGATATTAAAACCGGAGAAGTCATATGGCTTTGACAAGTTTTCAATTGAAGATCATCGGTGTTATACTCATGGTGCTGGATCACATTCATGAAATGTTCCCCTACGTGGAAGGGCTCACATGGATGAATATGCTGGGACGTATGGTAATGCCCATCTTCCTGTACCTTTGTGCAGAGAGCTTTCACTATACAAGAGATCGTAAAAAATACGCCTTACGGCTTTATATGGCGGGCGTGCTCATGGCGGTGGCATCCCTGTATATCGGGACGATATGGCCTTTTCCCGATGCACTGAATATCAACCTGATGAATAACGTGTTCATGACGATGTTTCTGTCCGTTGTGGTTATGCAAGGTATCACCTTTATCAGTAATAAATCCTTTCTTAGAGGCATCATGCTGCTGGGTTTGCCGATGCTGCCCATTGCAATTCTTCCCGCAGTACTTGGGCTTGGCAACCTGTTAATTACCAGATCGGTCATCTTCCTTCTGCCAAGCTACGTATCCGTAGAAGGAGGCTTTGGCGCAATCCTTCTGGCAACTTTATTCTATATATTCCGTGGTAAGAAAAAGTGGCAGATGCTTGTGCTGGTTGCCATGGCTTTTTTGAGTACAGGACTTAAAATTGACACTACCATGCTGCTTGAAAATTACCAATGGATGATGGTGTTTGCCATTATTCCACTCCTCATGTATAACGGAAAAAAAGGAAAAGGATGGAAATACTTCTTTTATATTTTCTATCCTGCCCATATCTATATCCTGTATTTCTTATCGTATTGAAGGTATAAATGAAAAGTACTATGTTAGCACTGGTCATAGCGGCGTCCACGCTATCTGGAACTGCTTTTGCTATTGACGCAGATACCATCTTCACGCAGCCTGGCAGATACCGGGTAGTGGAGACAACCGATCAGGCCATGACCTTCGTGGATGCGCAGACACTTATGATTTCAGAGTCAAGGGATTACCCCAGCAGTGTGGGGAATATTTCCGGGCGGTTCTATGTTATGGACACCATGAAAAATCCCACTGCCATTGATTTTCAGAAAAATGAATTGGTAACAGGCATCAGAGAATACGATGTGCAGCTCTTCGGAAACAAGCAAGCAGGGGACTTTAAGGTCACGAATGCTAAGCTAAAAAGAGCATTTGCTGCTGACGGAGAAAGTAGCGACAGTAAGCAGGGATTTATCACCAAGTCCCCAAAGCAGCTGTTTACGAACCTTTCCATACTTGACAGATTTCGAATGAGGGGAAGCAGGGGAAGACGTACTGGAAATTTCAGAAACCGCATAAACTCCAATAGGTTTACCTGCGATGATGAACAGTACTTCTGTGGAGAGTATCATGGCTTTGGAATGCACCGGTAGATGACGGTCCCTAAAGGTTAGTCAAGTAGATTTATCTTCAGGTGCCACGGAGTTTTTATTGCTTGGAAACGGTGAGACTATGGTATAATGAAATGCATAGGATTTATATACAGAAAAAAATAAGGATTTGCAATTGAAGGTGTCTATATGAGAAAAATTATGGTTCTGCTGATGGGTGTGGTGATACTTCTGGCTTTTGGCTGTGGACAGACATCCAAGGTAGAACGGATCCAGGTGGCATCCTATCCAAACTGGGTACAAGTCAAGGTAGGAACACAGGCTACATTTTCTGTACCACCGGATCTGACAGTGCAGACAGAATCTGATCGCAAAGCATTGCAAAATAATCCCCAATTGGATGTATTGGCCAAATATTGGGTGGAACAGGAAGCCAAAACAGCGACAGCCGAAGGCTGCGTGATTGTACAAAATGGGCAGATGGCACCAGTTCCTTGGGAGGATTCGGGACACTATGCGTGGGTAGAATTTAAAACCCTGCCGAGTACGGAAACCCTGCCTCGCTACGGACAGAATCTAGGCCTTACAGGGAGTGAAATCCAAGACTTTGGACAAATCACGCAAAAAACGTTAGAAACAACTGCCAATAAAGGAATCCCCGCCGGTTATACGATCCGATTTTCTAACTGGCAGCCTATGGAAAGCGTAATCGTTAACGGGGTGGAAACCCTCCACACGGCTTTTTCGGTGGATATCCTTTTGCATGGAAGCAGTAAAGGGGCCCTTCATGGAGAGCGTTGGACATTGTTTAACCGGGACCGGATTCACACCCTCACTGTGGTGTGGAATCAAAAGGACGATGCGTATTGGCAACAATCTAATAGGAACTTGAAAAAAATTATTACGACCTTGGAAATTACACCTAGCGAGAAAAAATAAAACAAGTAACAGAAAGGAGTTAGGGCAATGGGAGCATTTCACAATATTGGCTTTATCGGAACGGGGATCATGGGAAAATCCATGTTGCGTAATTTGCAAAAAGCAGGGTTCACGATGCACTGCTATGCGCGGCACCCAGAAAAAGTGGCGGATTTGAAAGCAGAAGGCGTGGTCATTCACCCTTCTATTGCAGAGTTGGCAAAAACTTGTGATTGCATCATTACCATTGTGGGCTTTCCTAAGGACGTGGAACAAGTATATTTGGACAAAGGGGCTCTTTTTGATAGCGCTAGAAACGGCACCTACCTGGTGGATATGACTACCACCAGCCCCACCCTTGCTAAGCGGCTGTACCAAGAAGGAAAAAATAAGGGGCTCCATGTAATGGATGCCCCGGTAACCGGCGGGGATACAGGCGCTAAAAATGGTACTTTGTCCATTTTGGTAGGCGGGGATGCCGCAGATTACCAAGCGCTATTGCCAGTCTTTGAAGCCATGGGAACCAATATCAACCATATGGGCGATGCCGGGATGGGACAGCATGCCAAAATGGCCAATCAGATTATGATTGCCGGCGCGCTGTCCGGGGTCTGTGAAGCGTTTAGTTATGCCAAAGCCAATGCCCTTGACTTGGAAAAATTACTTGCAGCAGTGAAAACAGGTGCAGCAGGCAGTGCCCAGCTTAATGCCTATGGAGAAAAAATGATCCAGGGTGATTTTGCCCCCGGATTTTTCGTAAAGCATTTTATTAAAGATATGCGCCTTGCCAACCAGGAAGCGGAACAAAAAGATCTCACTCTTCCGGTATTGCAGCAAGTGCTGGGAGAATATCTGACCCTTGAAGAGGAAGGACAGGGCAATGAAGGAACACAGGTGCTCCTGACCTATTATGACAAAAAAAGAGAAAAGCCCCAGTACGGACTGTTTGATTCCGTACTGAAGCAGTAGAATTGTTGTGAGACTATTTTAGGGACGTCATTAGAGCGTCCCCTTTTTTATTCAGGCAGAAATTTCTCCTTTTGTTTCAAGCATTCCACAGTTTCTTTGAGCCCTTTGGAGAGCGTAGCGTAACCGATCGCCTGCAGTCGCTGCTCCGGGCCGGAAATGCTAAGAGCATAGGCCCGGCCTTTAATAGTTAGCGGCATGGCAATGGCAGCTACCCCTTCATCCACCTCCCCTACACTAACGGCATAGCCTTCCTGTAAAATTCGTAGAACTTGGTTCTTTAAAATCCGTCGCTTTGTCCGGTCTTGGAAAAGCGCTGCAATCAGCGCATCCCGCACTTCCGGAACTTGGGCGGCCAAAAGTGCTTTGCCGCTGGCTCCTTTTTCCAAGGGGACAATGTAGCCACGCTCCCCGGCGATGCCTAAACGGTGACGGCTTTTTGCCATATCGGCGCAGATTCCGGTTTTATCCAGCAATACCGATAGGACCACCGTTTCATTGAAGCGATCCGCCAGACGACGCATTTCTTCGGCTAAAAGATCCCGGCTGGTATTATGAACGGATACTGCGGAAGCCACCAGCAAAATTCCCGTTCCTAGTGCATACTGACCGGTTTGGGGAGATTGTTTAATCCAACCTACCTGCTGTAAAGTCCGCAATAAACGATAGATCGTGGTTTTATGTAGCTGGAGAGCACGGCTGATTTCGGTGAGACTTAAATATTCTTTCCGTTGCGCTGCATAAAGCTCTAACACTTTGGTGGCATGCAGAACGGAATTAACAAGCGGCGTGGTATCTGGCATGATGAAGCTTCCCTTCTCTTTGTTATGCATTTTATTATAAAAGGGAGGCTATGAGATCGTCAAGAAAATTTGTTTCATTATAGTGCACGAATTGCAATATTGTGTCTAAATGCATTGACCTAAATTCCTTCTCTTCCTATAATGGAGGCAGATGTAGTGCATCAAGTTTATAGTGTATAAGGAGTTCAAAATGGATAATTTTAGCCTGCAAAGACCTTTGAATATGGCGCCTACGGGGATTGCAACCTTTGCAAAAACGGCGCTTGCCACCGATATTTATCACCTGGATGCAGATATCGCTGTAATCGGTGCACCTTTTGACCTGGCCATTCAAGGCCGTACCGGCTGCCGCCTGGGGCCCCGGGGGATTCGTCTGGGCTCTACCCGTTTTAGCTACAAAAAAGGGGGAACCTATGATTCCGAACGGGACACATTGTATATGGACACGGATAAGTGGCGCGTGGTGGATTGCGGTGACGTGGATTATATTCCCGGGGATTTGACGGGTACTATGGCCAACTTGCGGGAAGCTACGAGAATTATACAAACCCAAGGAGCACTACCTGTTGTGTTGGGCGGCGATTGTGCCGTGGATTATCCTGTGCTCCAGGGCTTGGAAGGTGCTGGGCAATTTGATATCGTCCATATTGATGCGCACCTAGATTGGACGAAGCCACTGGACGGGCAAAAATATTTTAACGGGTCTCCTATGCGCAATGCGGCAATACTGCCGTATGTCGGGCGTATCCTGCATCTGGGTATTCGGGGAATTGGCAGCAGCGGGCCAGAGGATTTTGCAGAGGCGCGGGCCCATGGCGATGGGATTTATTCCGTAAAAGATGTGCGCAGCAAAGGTATTGCAGCGATACTGGAAGAATTTCAGCCCCAATCCCGGATTGTGCTGTGTTTTGATATTGATGCAATGGATGCTGTCTATGCACCTGCGACGGGGTCCCCTATGTTTGGTGGATTTACCTATGATGACGCCGTAGAAATGCTCGAAGCGATTGCCAAAAAATCGGATTTAGTCGCTATGGTACTGACAGAAGTGGCTCCACCGTTTGACGATATAGGCGGGACGACAGGATATCTGGCAGCCCGTTTAATCTCTGATATGCTAGGCTTTGCCACGAAAGAAAAGGAAAAGAAAAGAGGCTGAGAACTATGACATGGCAGCAGAAAAAGAGACCGGGGCAATGGATTGCTATGCTTGGCTTCTGCCTTGCCATGGAACTGATCCTGGCGCGGTTTTTATCCCTTCATACTATGAACCTGAAAATTGGGATAAGCTTTTTGCCTTTGGCAGTTGCAGGCTTTTGGGGAGGGCCACTTGCCGGGGGAATCGTTGGAGCACTGGGGGATTTAATTGGGGCAACATTATTTCCCGTAGGGCCGTACTTTCCCGGATTTACCCTGTCTGCCTTTTTAGATGGCGTGGTATACGGGGCGTGTTTCCGACATGGAATTGATAAAAAACATATCATCCTGGCGGTTGCTATTGTGCAGCTAGGTATTAGTCTGGGGCTTAATACGTTCTGGCTTACGGTGTTGTTTCAAACACCCTGGCAGGCTATGGTGGCGTTACGCTTATTCCAGTGTGTTGTGGAATTTGTGTTAAAATGCGTATTGCTTTCCATTGTACTGCCCCTGTTGCAAAAAAGAGGCTTTCAAGTATAAAACAGGCGGTTCACATCGTTGTGGACCGCCTGTTTTATACTTGAAAGGTTCATGTATTAATTTTAATTTAGTCAAGTATTGGGGTACTCATTCTTAATGGCTGATGAGATAGCTTTTTAGCGCGTCACACAGGGCCATTCCCAGTGTACCAGGGGCAAGAGGGTACCAAGAGGTATCTCGCACTTTCTCTGATCGGGTACAATTGCCCAGACCGTCATAGATAAATTGAAATTGGTCGGAGTAAACCCGAAGCCGTACATCATATTGACTCAGCAGAAAGGTTTTCTGCCCTGTTGTACGGTCTGTCCAGCGATTCCAAAGGGTGAGAACGCCTTTTTTTTCATCGTACTGCATGCTTTGGGTATCGTAAGCTACGGTGTAGCGGCTGTTAGATGCAACCACCTGCCATACAGCAGTTTCTTTATCAGGAAGTACAGGTGCAGTATCTTCTTTTGTTTCTTTAGTAGCGTCGTTTTCCTGTTGTGTAGTAGTTGTTTGCGGACTGACTGTTGTTGCTGGTGGTGCCGGTACAGCATGGCTTTCCTCTGCAACGGGACTTTTAGCAGATTGTGTTGTCATAGGGGCTGCCCAACCCGGGACGCTGCAGATAAAGGCTGCAACCACAAGGGATAGACAGAATGCTTTATTCATATGCTGACATCCTTTCGTTCATTTTATCGTTATTGTACCACAGCTCTTGGTTTTCATGGTATAATTATTATAAATTTTAATTATGCAGTTAAGCATATAGACCCTACGTGCTATAAGGAGACCGACATGAAGATCACATTTTTAGGGGCTGATAAAACCGTTACTGGATCCTGCCATTTGCTAGACGTTGCAGGAAAGAAAATTCTCTTGGATTGTGGCATGTTCCAGGGAACCAAGATCATCCGGGAATTGAACCAAAAACCGTTTGCGTTTCACCCGGGAGAGATCGATGCCGTAATTTTGAGCCATGCCCATATTGATCACAGTGGACTTTTGCCCAAGCTGGTCAAAGAGGGGTTCAAAGGCTTTATTTATTGTACTTCTGTAACAGAAGAATTGTGTGAGATTCTTTTGCCAGATTGCGGGCACATCCAGGAATCGGATGCGGAACTAAGGACACGTAAAGGCTTGCGGGCCGGGAAGGCCGCCGTGGAACCTTTATATACCGTGGATGACGCTTACCTTTGTCTGAAACATTTTATCACCTGTGAGTATGATCAGGACATTACCCTTTTCCCTGGAATTACGTTGCGGTTTCGAGTGGCAGGACATATTCTGGGAAGTGCCTTAGTTACGCTGCTGCTGGAAGAGCATGGGCAAACGACAAAATTAATCTTTACAGGGGATATTGGGCAGCCCAATGTACCAATCCTGGATGATCCCTATCAGATTTCCGGGGCAGATTTTATTATTACCGAATCCACCTATGGTAACCGGCTTCATGAGGAGGTGGATCGAGAAGCAGAGCTCAGGGATATTATGCAAGAGGCGTTGGCTCAGGGTGGCAATGTGATTATTCCTGCTTTTGCGGTAGGACGTACTCAGGTGCTATTGTATTATTTTCAAAAACTGATGCAGAGCGGGCAAATTCCCACGGTTCCTATTTTTGTAGATAGCCCTATGGCCATTAAAGCAACCCAGGTTATGCAGTTTAATCCGGAAGAATATGATGAAGAAGCCCAGTCCATTTTCCATAGCCATGGGGGTAAGCTGCTGCATATGTCCAATGTAAAATATACAGAAACACCAGCGGAATCCAAGGCGATTAATGATATGCCTGGGTCCAAAATTATTATTTCCGCTAGTGGTATGGCTGATGCGGGTCGAGTGTTGCACCATTTAAAACATAACTTGTGGCGCAGTGATAGCTCCGTGATCTTTGCCGGATATCAGGCAGAAGGCAGCCTGGGACGCCGACTATTGGATGGAGCTAAAAAAGTCAAAATTATGGGGGAAGAAATTGCCGTAGGCGCCCATATTTATAACATGACAGGATTTTCTGCCCACGCGGATAAAAATCAGATTTTAGCCCTGTATAAAGGCATGGAGCATAAGCCAAAAGTTTTCTTTGTGGTGCATGGAGAATATGATGCGGCAAGCGCCCTAGCCCATAGTCTAAATACGGAACTGGGAACCGCTACGTATATTCCTAATTACGGAGATGCGGCAGTAATTGACGGCACGGACTGGCATATCGAGGAAACTAAGACTGTACTTAGCGAACCGACCATCCAAGCTACCCGGAATTATTTGCAGGGATTCGAAAAAGACTATTTACAATATAGAGGAAAAATTGAACAGATTGCTGCCCACGATCCTAAACGTATGGACGATATCCGGTCGAAAATGGATAAAATTCGTAAATACATGGATTCGCTACTGAAAAATATTTGAACACGTAAGTGGCGTCTTCCATTACCCCATATGGGTTTTATATCCGTACGGGGTACTGTTTCACGTGAAACATTGTAAAAAGTAGGAAGAAATTTTCAAAAGGCATTGACAAAATATTTTGGATTTGCTAA
>DXYB01000062.1 GCA_019416065.1 Acidaminococcus sp.
TGTCCACCAGAAAAGGATGAATTTGGGGTCCTCCCCAACATTTGACAAAGAACCCAAAAATACCGGCCCCAGAAGGTCGGTATTTTTTTGCTATTTTTTCTTTTTCTCGGTACGTTTCTTCCTAGCAAGTTCTAGTGGTGTAGGCGCCTGCCTGCGATTGTTCCATTTGGCATAGAGCACCACCCACGCTACTGCCACTATAGGCAGCACGCCCAAAAAGAGCCGAGAACTGTCATTGCGGGTAATCACCAGAAAATCCCATCCTATTACGCACAGTGGGGTTAGAATCACTTTGGCCGCTGTGGACTGGGGAAAGTACCGCAGGCAAAATCCATAGACCAGAAAAGCCACGGCAAACGACATGAAAGACAGCAACAGAATAAACAGCGCAAAGGTCGTCATTTTCTACCTCCCGCTTGTCTTCTCACTCCCCTGTACCGCTTCATTTCCTGTCTCCAGCTGTCCTGACTGCGGGGACGCCCCAGTACTATCGCCCACAACATTCCATCTTGCAGGGAGCCCTGCAGGCGACGATATGGCGTTTTTGGGCGAGAGCTTGGCTTACTATCTTCTATAACAGTAGGACGCAGCACTTGCAAGTCTTCTTTGACTTCTTTTTTTAAATCGCTATGCACCGGCTGCAACTCCTGAACCAGATCCGGCCGAACAGGAGATAATTCCTTAGCAGGTTCTTTTGCCATTTCACAGGAAAAAGAGTCTTGCTTTGTATTTTCTCCTGGCGAAAGCGTCATCCGTTTTTTGATTTTCGAGAACACCTGGGGCAATTTTTTCTTTTCCCGTTTTTTTCCTTTGGTAATCTGGCTGACAAGAATAAATACCACCCATACCAGAAAAATGAACAGATCTTGCTTCATAGGCTGCCTCTATTTCGTCTCCGTGGGAACGACAGGGGACTCTTCCCCGGTTCCTGCCAGATTTTCCCGCATCTTAGTGTCTGCCAGGAGGTTATTCATCTGGTAATAATCCATCACACCCAAATTACCTGCCTTCAGCGCTTCTGCCAGGGCTTCCGGTACTTTAGCCTGGGCTTCCACCACTTTAGCCTTCATTTCCTGGGTGTAGGCCCGCATTTCCTGTTCTTTGGCTACGGCCATAGCACGTCGTTCTTCTGCTTTAGCCTGGGCGATATTTTTATCCGCTTCCGCCTGATCCGTCATCAATTGAGCGCCGATGTTTCTTCCCACATCCACGTCTGCAATATCAATGGAAAGGATTTCGAAGGCAGAGCCTGCATCCAGCCCTTTACTCAGCACCGTCCGGGAAATATGATCGGGATTTTCCAATACATCCGTGTGTTCTTCGGAAGAACCTACGGTGGTCACGATTCCTTCCCCAACCCGGGCAATAATGGTACTTTCTCCGGCACCGCCTACCAGTCTGTCAATATTGGCCCGCACCGTAACCCGTGCCCGTACCTTCAGCTCAATCCCATTTTTGGCCACAGCTGAAATCAGCGGTGTTTCAATGACTTTTGGATTCACGCTCATCTGCACGGCTTCCAGTACATCCCGCCCAGCTAGATCAATGGCGGCCGCCCGTTCAAAAGTCAGGGGTATCGCCGCCCGTTCCGCCGCAATTAGCGCATCTACGACTCTATCCACATCACCACCGGCCAAATAATGGGCTTCCAGCTGGTCCACGTTTACCGTCAGCCCTGCCTTATTGGCTTTGACCAGGGGCAGGATGATTTTGCTGGGTACCACACGACGCAGCCGCATACCCACCAGCGTGAAAACGTGAACGTTGACCCCTGCCGCCATAGCTGAAATCCATAGTCCCAGGGGAACAAAATGCAAAAACAGTACAATCAGGACAAATACAGCTACAATAAAAAAGGTACTTCCTAATACCGCTACCATATTAAGCCTCCTTCCGGACCACAGTCCTGCCACCGGTCACCGCAACCACTTTGACATTCGTTCCCGGCTCATAAAATTCACCATCAGTAATCACATCCACCAGTTTGCCATTGATCAGAACCCGCCCGCTGGGCCGCAGGACAGTCTGGGCAACGCCGGTTTTGCCTAAAAGATCCTGTCGTTTATCCACTGCCTCATACCCTTCTTCTTCCGTAGACCGGAGATGCAATGTCAAATGACGGCCCAAAATACTTTTGGGGCCACGGCTAATCAGCCAGAAAATAAGCAGGGCAAGTACCAGTACCATACTCCCTACTGCTACCATCGCCATTTCTCCGGCGCCCAGGAAGAAATAGAGGGCCCCCAACAGGCACAGTAAGCCACTGATACCGAAAATTCCAAACCCAGGAATCGCAGCCTCAATGGCCAGCAGAACCACCCCTACAAAAAACAGTTGTACGGACATGGCCTTCTCCTTTCCTTCTAACTATACATTTGATATTACTATTCTGTCTTCCGCGGAAAAATCCTTTTTGTAAAAAAAAAGAAAGTACAGCGTTTCGCATGTACCTCCTTCTTTTATGGTGGGCGCTAACAGGATCGAACTGCTGACATTCTGCTTGTAAGGCAGACGCTCTCCCAGCTGAGCTAAGCGCCCTTGATAAAAAATGGTGACCGGGGCGGGAATCGAACCCGCGATACCGCCGTGAAAGGGCGGTGTCTTAACCTCTTGACCACCCGGCCATAAAAAAATGGTGATCCGCCAGAGGATCGAACTCTGGACACCCTGATTAAGAGTCAGGTGCTCTACCAGCTGAGCTAGCGGACCATCATGTCATGCGGTATTCTAACCGATGACTTAAGTAGTATACCAAATTTTACAGTGCTGTGCAAGAACTTTTTTGCGCAGTCGGCAATTAATCAAAAAAGGTGCTGCACACGCAACACCCTTTACCTATTAAATTGGAGCTACTGATAGGATTCGAACCTACGACCCTCTCATTACGAATGAGATGCTCTACCAGCTGAGCTACAGTAGCAAGAACGAAATAATTATATCATAAGAAAAAAGGAATTTCAAGAATTATAAATGGATCAACCGAAAATCGCAGCGGTTCATATCCAGCATTCTGCTCGCCAGGCGTTTTCCTCTTTCCACATCGGCGGTAAAACACACTTCTGCCCGTCCTAGTCCCACGGTTCGCAGCAAATGCCGCCGCTCCAAATCTTCCTTGGCAACCGCCACCGTTCGCTCTGCCGGATCTAAAAGGGTAACATTGGGACCAAACGCTTCTGCCAGTTCTTTTTTGATAAAGGGATAATGGGTGCAGGACAAAAGCACTGTGTCCACATCGTGGGCTTTTAAGGCATCCGTATATTCTCGTACAGCCGCCGCTAGTTCCGGAGTATCAAACTGTTCGTGCTCAATCAAAGGAACGAATTTGGGACACCCCTGTCCAAAGACCTGCACCTCCGGATCCATGGCCAAAATTTCCCTTTTATGAGCACCTGAAGCAACCGTAAAATCCGTGGCAAAAAATCCCACTCGATTATTCTTGGTAACCTGGGGAATCATGCGGCCACCTTTACGCATCCCAATCACAGGGAAAGCATAGCCTTCGCCGATCACATCGGTGCCCAATACCGTAATGGTATTACAGGCAACGACAAGTTGCTTAATAGAGCGACGTTGCAACCAATCCGTCATTTCGCGAACAAATTTCCGAATTTCTTCTGCCGGGCGATTCCCGTAAGGAGTGCGTGCCGTATCCCCCACAAAAATAAAGCGTTCATGGGGCATTTTCTCCTGCAACCATTTTAATACAGAAAGTCCTCCAACACCAGAATCAATGACGCCCACAGGATCCAATTCGTTCATAGACTTTCGCCTCCGTCACAATACAATTGATATGAACCCGATCTGACCGCTTTTTTCATTATAGCATAGGAAAAAAGAAAAAAATACTGCTGTTACAATAACAGCAGTATTTTACCTTTTAATGGAGATAAATTCCTCCGCCAGGTCCTAAAGGAAGTCCCAAGACAATCCATGCGGATAATAATAGTAACCAAGCAATGGCAAAGCACAGGGAATAGGGCAGCATATTGGCGATAATCGTACCCATTCCAGTATTTTTTTCATACTTTTGGGCAAATCCTAAAATAAGTGGAAAATAGGTAAATAGCGGGGACAATGGATTTGTGAGAGAATCTCCAATCCGGTAGGCGGCCTGGGTCAGTGCCGGGTCATACCCTAATAACATCATCATGGGGACCATGACCGGAGCCAAGATTGCCCATTTGGCAGAAGCCGAACCAATAAAGATATTGACAATACAGGACACCAGCACCAGTCCAATGACCAAAGGTATCCCTGTAATATGCATGGCCTGTAGTCCCGCTGCGCCTTTAATAGCCAGGATCATTCCCAAATTGGACCAGGCAAAATAACTGGTAAACTGGGCACAGAAAAAGCACAGTAAAATATACGAAGAAATATCCTTAAAGGCCTGGGAAATATCCGCCCACATGTCCTTATCGTTTTTATATTTCCCAGAGGCAAATCCATAAACAGCCCCAGGCACAAACAACAGCAGTGTCACCATCAGAATGATACCCGTCATAAACGGCGATTTAGGATCCATAATGGAATGGCTCTTGGGATCTCCCAGGATAGGAGCCGGGCCCATGCACAATAGCGCAATGACAAGCAGCGTAGCAAGCCCAGCCCACAAGGCTTTGGTCACGGCTTTCCGTTTTTGCTCTGTCATCGCCGTCACTGACTCATCCAATTCGTATTGAGTCAGATCCGTACCGGCAAAGCGGGGTGCCATAATTTTTTCTGTAACAAAGGTCCCCACAAACGTCAGCAAAAAACAAGATGCCACCAGAAAATAATAGTTGATCGCAGGAGACTGTTGATAACTGGGATCAATCATTTTCGCAGCCGCCTCGGTAAATCCGTATGCCAAGGAATCGCTCATACCCAGCATGATATTGGCGCAGAACCCGGCTGCCACACTGGCAAAGGCAGTAAATACACCCAAAAGCGGATGCCGCCCCATGGATAGAAAAATCACACCGGCCACCGGAGGCAGCACCACAAAGGCGGCATCCCCTGCCACATTGCCGTTAATACCAATAAAGATAATCACCCAGGTAACCACGGCAGGAGCCGCGTCCTTTAGCATTTTTTGCATGAAAGCGGCCAAAAAGCCACTTTTTTCCGCTACGCCGGCGCCCAGCACACACACCAGAACCATACCCAGCGGGGCAAAAGAGGAGAAATTGGAAACCGCTTTACTCCAAATCATACGGAACCCATCCACCGTCAAAAGATTAATCACCTTAATCTCTTTACCGGTACCCGGATGGATGGCCGATACTCCCATACTGCCAAAGATGGCTGATAACACCAGAACAATAATGGCTAGAATCACAAACAAGCTGGCCGGATCAGGCAGTTTATTACCTGCCGCTTCCACGGTATTCAGGAACCGATCCATCAGGCTTTTTTTCGATGCCGCTTTTTCTACCATAAACTCCACTTCCCTATTTTAATATACGGATCGTTCCGAATAAAATAAACGATTAAGCAAATAATATACGGTATAATCCTTTTTCTATTATACCGCTTTCCCTGAAAAAATCTAGATAATTTGTGTTTTAGGTTCCTGTAAGCCTTTCAATGCCAGAAGTTTTCGCCATAAAGGAAAGATAACATTTTCTCCGCTATCCGGAAAAGCTGTCTCCGGTAAACGCAAAATCGGCACCCAGTGCGCAGATTGAATTTCCTGGGATAAATGCAGCGGCGCTTTTTTCACAAACCCGATATACCCATGCATCAGCATATCTCCACTGCTAAACCAATATGTACCTTCATACAGCAGCTCGTCCACCGTAAGTCCCAGCTCTTCCTGCACCTCCCGATAGGCGGCGTGCTCGGCGGTTTCTCCCGGCGTAATAAACCCGGACGTAATCGTTTCATACCGATTAGATAAATGATTTTGCTTACACAGGACAACTTCATTTTCCTCGTTGCACAAAAGGATAATGATACAGCTGGCAAACGTATCAAACCAATATTTCCCGCACTGGGTACAAAAAGGCACCTGCCCATCGTCCCCTGCTTGTTTGTCCGTCAATTTCGTCCCGCATTGAGGACAATAATGGTAGTGCATCCGCTTCCACACCTTTCTTTAGAGACTGCTTCTTGGGTTAGCATAGCGAAAAGAAAAAGAGTTGTCAAGAAAAAGGGACAAGGACTATCGAAACAATCGCAAGAGGATATTCAAGGCCAGGCTAATAACAATACATGTGACAACGGGAAAGTAAAAGCTCCCGTGTTTACCGGTGATAGAGATATCCCCCGGTAAATGTCCGAAAGGAAGGGATCCGCCTAAAAGCTGGATTATGCATCCTACGATAACAAGCACGATCCCCAAATGAATCAAAATCTTTCCCACAGTGGTACCTCCCAGATGATTTCAAGTGCAAGGACTATAAATTTATCATACCATAAAAGCTAGGGTTTTGGCGCAGAAAAGAGTATAATGGTAAAAAACAGGGATACCCCTGACTATGGGAGGATGACATGAAAGATTTGCAGAAAACGTTACGAGCGGCCATTGTACAAGCGTCTCCAATCTTATTTGACAAAAAAGCCACGATCAAAAAGACGGCAGCACAGATTTTAGAAGCAGGCGCCAAAGGCGCACAGCTGATCGTGTTTCCAGAATTCTTGATTCCCTGCTATCCTTATGGCCTAACCTTTGGCTTTACGGTAGGCAGCCGGAAAGAACCCGGCCGGAAAGACTGGAAAGTGTATTATGACAATGCAGTCATGATCCCGGATGATACCAAGGAATTGGGAGAAGCCGCAAAAAAAGCTGGTGCCTGGGTCAGCATTGGTGTCACAGAACGGGATACGGTCAACTGCTCCTTGTATTGTACCAATATCATTTTTTCCCCAGAAGGAGAATTGGCATCTGTCCATCGGAAAATTAAACCCACTGGCTCTGAACGGTATATCTGGGCGGATTCCCATGATCCCAGCACCTATTTTCCCGTAGTGGATACCCCTTGGGGAAAAATGGGGAGCCTGATTTGCTGGGAAAATTATATGCCCCTTGCAAGAACCGCCTTATATCAAAAAGGGATTAGTTTATATCTGGCGCCCAATACCAATGACAATCCGGAATGGCAGGACACGATCAAGCATATTGCCATTGAAGGCCACTGCTATGTGTTCAATGTAGACCAGTACTTCACCCGTTCCATGTACCCCAAAACTCTGCAGGAACAGGATGAAATCAACCGGTTACAGGAAGCGGTGTGCACGGGTGGCAGCTGCATCATTGATCCCTATGGGCATTATGTGATGGAGCCGGTATGGAACAAGGAAGTCATACTCTATGCTGA
>DXYB01000063.1 GCA_019416065.1 Acidaminococcus sp.
CAGAAAAGGATGAATTTGGGGTCCTCCCCAACATTTGACAAAGAACCTATTTTTTATCTTCTTCTGTCAACGTGGCATTCATGCTCCCAGTGCGATACCCTTCCAAATCCAGCGCTACATAGGTAAAGCCCGCATGTTTTAAGGCGTCAACAATTTCTTTCCGATGGTTCATGACCTTTTGCAGTTCTTCCGGCAATACTTCAATGCGAGCCAATTGGTTATGGATCCGCACTCGTAGTTGATGAAATCCCAGATCAAGGAGCGCCTGTTCCCCTTCATCAACGCGATGGAGTTTTTCTGGCGTAATTTCTTCTCCATAAGGAAACCGGGAGGCCAGACAAGCAAAAGAAGGTTTGTTCCAGGTGGGAAGTCCCAGCACTTTGGAATAGCGGCGTATTTCGTGCTTGTACAACCCAGCCTCCCGTAGAGGACTTTGAATACCTAGCTCCCCAATAGCCTTCAGACCTGGACGATACTCTCCCTCGTCATCCAGATTAGAGCCCTCAGCCACAGCTGCGAGATGATGTTCTTTGGCAATCTGTAAAATTTTTTCAAAGAGTGCATGTTTACAAAGATAGCAGCGGTCAACCGGATTATGGGAAAAGCCTGCAATGGAAAGTTCCTCCGAATCCACAGTAGCATGCCGTATTCCCTCTTTTTGGCAAAAAGCAGTAGCTTCGTCTAGCTCTCGTTTGGGGAAGCTTAAAGAACGGGCCGTAACTGCTAATACGTTATCCCCCAACATGTCATGAGCTACTTTCAACAAAAGAGTGGAATCTACTCCGCCAGAAAAGGCAATGGCTACACTTCCTAAGTGCTGCAATATTTTTTGTAGCGTTTCTAATTTATTTTTTTCGGACACAATACCGCCCTCCTACCACACTGTATTCTATCTTTATTGTATGCAATTTAGGCAGGATTGTCTAACACTTATTGGTCATGGACGCCTATAAGGAAAAGTAAGAGCGGACCGCATCATAAGAACACAGTCAGCTTGTAAAAAACTTCCTACCGGATAAAATTGGTTTTTACTGGTTCTGCCATAGCCGGTACCGGTATGCCAGCCTTTTTCCCCGCTTCAATACATTGCAAAAGCCACGCCATGTTACGCCCCAAGGTGCGCATGGTAAAGACTCCCTCTGCATCCTGTTTTGCCTCTTCTGGAGTGTTACCGAAAATCATATTCCAGTAACTGGAAGATACTACCGGCATTTCGCTGATACCTGGATATTTGGCTAGTACATCTAGGCTAGCAGCTGTACCTCCTCTCCTGGCACTGGTCAGCACGGCACAGGGCTTATGTACCAAGTCTTTACGTGCAACACCAAACAATCGATCCAGGAAAACCTGGATTTCCCCCGTAGGAGACGCATAATACACAGGAGCTCCGATTACCAGCCCATCAATTTCTTTGCACTTTTCCGCTACGTCTTTGACCAGCGCGTTCAGATTTCCATTTACCGCATTGAGCCCCACATACACAATTTCTGTATCAATTCCAGCAGCATTTAGCTCCTCTGCCACCAGATTTAAGGCTGTACAGGTCACTTGGTGTTCCCGGCGGCTTCCATTTAATAACAAAACTTTCATGGTATCCCTCCATCCAAACTTACAAAGCTTTTACGACAATTCTGTTGTAAAAAAACTGTAGGGAATCTTCCCTACAGTTTCTATTCGATTATTTGTGTTTCACACCTGTGATGACAGCCATCATAAAGGTGAAAATTGTGGCATAAGCCCAAAATTTATGTTGTTTCATTGCAATCCCTCCCCGCTGGTATCTTACCTTTTTTCATTATAGCAGGATGGCATCTATTTGACAAATCTGCTTAAGATACATCATATTTATTGCTGTAGCAAACGGTAATATTTCTTTTTCCCTTTGCGCAATAGTAAACTATCTTTTTCCTTAAAGAGCGTAGCATTTACCTCGGTATTCACATCTGTCACCTTTTCTTCGTCGATGGTCAATCCTTCCTGCTGCATCAAGCGACGGCCTTCGCTCTTAGAACTGATGACTTTATGGTCAAAAAGTAAATCCAAGAGCTTACGTCCCATATCTTCTGGTGTTACGGCAATCGTAGGTACATCGTCCATATTGACGCCGCCCCCAAAAAGGGTTTCCGTAGCGCTTTGTGCTTTGTCCGCCGCTTCCTTACCATGGACAATCTTGGTGACTTCGTAAGCCAGGACTTTTTTCGCTTCGTTAATTTCCGCACCTTGGAGTGCGCCCAGACGGCGTACCTCGTCCATCGGCAGGAAGGTTAACAAGGACAGGCATTTTTCTACGTCCGCATCATCCACATTCCGCCAATATTGATAGAAATCATACGGAGAGAATTTTTCTGGATCCAGCCATACAGCGCCGCCTACGGTCTTGCCCATTTTCTGTCCCTGGCTGTTGGTCAGGAGCGCATTCGTCATACAATAGGCCGGCTGCCGGTCTTTCCTACGGATGAGCTCCACACCAGCAATCATATTGGACCACTGGTCATCACCGCCTAGTTCCATGACACAATCGTATTTTTGATGCAGGACATAAAAATCATAGGCCTGCATAATCATATAGTTCATTTCAAAGAAGGTTAGCCCGTTTTCACTGGCCAGTCGTGTTTTGTAGCAGTCCGCTGCCAACATCCGGTTTACAGAAAAATGTACGCCCACTTCCCGGAGCATCTGGACATAATTTAGCTGTAACAACCAGTCTGCATTATTGGCAATAATGGCGTGATCCAAATCGATAAAGCGAGAAACTTGTTTTTTGATGCATTCCACGTTGTGGTGAATGAATTCCGGGGTTAGCATCTTGCGCATCTCATTTTTGCCACTGGGATCGCCCACCATTCCGGTGCCTCCACCCAACAGCACAATAGGACGATGCCCGGCACGCTGCATGTGTGCCATCACCATCAGTGCCACAAAATGTCCTACATGAAGACTGTCCGCAGTAGGGTCAATGCCAATGTAGAAGGTTATCTTTTCCTTTTCTAACAGTTCCCGAATTTCTTCCAGATGGGACACTTGTTTCAAATAGCCCCGGTCCTGGAGTACATCCACAACATTCATCAATCTTCCTCCTTTAAAACGAGTTTATAGACTCATTTCTTATTCTGGTTTTACTTTGCCGCCTTTAGCAATCACGCTGGTGCAATGAGGGCAGCGGGTTGCTTCTGGATCCACCGGTTGTTTGCAATAGGGGCACAGAGTCGGTGCTTCCTGAGGAGCTTCTTTTTTCAGTTTGTTCATCAAAGTGACAAGGCAGAAAATGACAAACGCCATGATGATAAAGTCAATCAAATTCGTGATAAATTTTCCATAGGCAATTACCGGCATTTTAGCTGCCTGAGCTTCCGCCAGAGTTGCTACTTTTTTGCTTCCCAGATTGATAAACAGATCACTAAAATCCACGCCCCCAACAAGAACTCCGATGGGAGGCATCACCAAATCGTTTACCACGGACGTTACGATCTTTCCAAAAGCACCGCCAATAATAACGCCGACGGCCATATCTACCACATTACCCCGCAGGGCAAATGCTTTAAACTCTTCAAAAAATTCTTTCATGATTATCTTCCTTTCTAAGACGATGCTTGCGTTTGTTTTTGTTTATGCTTGGAAAGAAGGGACAAACAGGATCCTCCCAAGATCAGGACAATCCCTACCACCATATTTGTAGTGATAGGTTCATCAATCACCAGCCAAGCCATAAAAGAGGTAAGCACAGGTTTTATGTAAAAAGCCAAAGAAGCGGTAGCTGGATCCGTATATTCCATGGCAAGAAAATAGCTGGCGTATCCAAGACCTGTAACGCCTACCGCAATATAGGCCAGGGGTGGAATATGGGCCGTAGTAAGACCCGTAAGAATAGGGATATCCGTAAATACCTTGAGCCCCGCCCCTATAAGGAACTCCCGCACCGGAGAAAGCTCGCTTAGGAAAATCAGTACCAGCATTTCCATACTGCCGCACACAAAGCTAAGACTTGTCATGGCAATGCCGCCGTAGCGTGCCGCATATTTTTTCCCAGCGATGCCATACAAGGCAAAGGTCATAGCGGACAAAAGAATAAGGATAATAGAAAGCTGACTTCCTGTCATATTGACCGGATTCACAATACACAGGATCCCGGCAAAACTAGCAATTAAAGAAAAAATAGTCAGTTTATCAATCTGCTCTCCCAATAAAAAATAGGCAAAAAGCACTACAAAAACCGGATTACAACTAAAAATAACCCCGTTCACAGAGGCTTTTCCGTAAACAATCGCCATCTGATACAGGATCATGCTGACCACAACGCCAAGAAAACCGGAGAACAGAAAAAAATTCCAATCACGAAGCGTTAGCGTCACATGTTTTTTTTTCAGTGCAGAAAATGCCATAGGGAGTAATACCAATCCCCCGATCAAAAAGCGGAGAAAAGTAATTTGGATAGGATGAAACATATTTCCAAAAAACTTAAGGGCCGTTTCCATGGTACCAAAGAAAAAAGCGGTAATTAAAACAAATAGGTAGCCCTTATTCATGAGATTGCTCCCCCTTTTTCTCCGAAGTCTCTGCTTCTCCCAAAATACGTACCTCGGGTTCCAGCCAAATACCGCTCATGGCATGGACTCGTTCCCGTATGGCATCCATTAGTTGCAGGATATCGGCTGCCGTAGCATGACCACAGTTCACCACAAAGCCAGTATGTTTTTCCGACACCTGGGCATCCCCAATGCGAAAGCCCCTCAGTCCCGCTTGATCAATCAGCGCTGCTGCATAATTGCCCGCAGGGCGTTTAAAGGTACTGCCTGCACTGGGATAATTTAAAGGTTGTTTTGCTTGGCGCCGATTGGCCAGTTCTGTCATGGCTCGTCGGATTATCTCCGTCGTACCGGGCGTAAGAAGCAAAGTAACCTCTAGTACAATCTCTCCTGTGTCCTGGAAATCACTGTGGCGATACCTAAAAGCACAATCAGTATGTTTATAGGTTTTTAATTCTCCTTTTGCAGTAAGCACTGTCACTTCTTCTACTAAATTACCAATCTCTCCCCCGTAGGCTCCCGCATTCATTAGCACAGCCCCACCCAAGGTACCGGGAATCCCACTGGCAAATTCCAGTCCAGTTAGCCCCCATTGGGCCGCTTTGCCAGCAAGAGTAGCTAGTGTAATCCCTGCTTCTGCATAGAGACAGCATCCTATGCGCTGAACTTGGCAGAGCCCACTACCCAGTTTAATTACAAGGCCACGAATCCCCTTGTCCAATACCAAAAGGTTAGAGCCATTGCCCATAATGGTAAGAGGAATTTCCGTCTCGCGTCCTTTTTGGATGAGCCCTATCACTTCTTCCTGGGTGGTAGGCATCACCAGCACGTCTGCAGGTCCTCCTACACGAAATGTTGTGTGCTGACGCATAGGTGCGCCAAACTGGTATCGCCCGGGGAAATGTGATGCTATATATTGTTCTAGTTGCTCCCACTGCATTTTATTCTACAGCGGCCTTGATGGTTTCGCTCAGCTGCTTGGACAAATCCCCGATCATCATCTGAAAACGGATATATGCCTGAATGTAATCATTGGCCACAGGGTTTAACTGCAGTACCCCATAGAGGTCTTGCATTTTCTTTACCTGCGCATCATCCGGTTTTTGTCCTTGGTATTGGGCCATCTGAATGTCCTGCTGCTGTTTCAGAAAATCTTTTACCAGTGGTTCAGCGCTTTTATCCTGTGCCAGTTTGGCTTTTTGTTCTACCATTACTTTATATTCATGGGTATCTTTTAAGACTTCGCAAAGTTTTGTCATTTCATCATATACGTTCATAAAAATGCCTCCTGTGAATGTCAATGAAAAAGTGAACCACTCGCTGATGAATTTTTGAGCCACT
>DXYB01000064.1 GCA_019416065.1 Acidaminococcus sp.
TGAAAGTGGGGAAATTCGATGCTCTTTTTGGGGAATTTTGCTTGACAGAAAACAGCAAAATAACGTAATTGTAGTAATTCCATCAGATTCACCCTCTCGTTAATCTATAGTCTAACATATATTAAAGAAAAAAGTAATTCATTTTCCCTCCCAAAGAGTATATTCTATAATCAATAAACAGAAAATACTGAAACGGAGGGGGAACTAGAATGGAAATCGGAGGTACCAGAAAATTAGGGCTAACTGATCTGGTTGCCATTTCCAGCGGCCAAGTAATTGGCGCTGGTGTTATTACTTTGATTGGTACTGCCATTGGGATAACCGGAGTGTCAGCATGGTTAGCTTATGGAGCAGCTATTATTGTAGGCTTCTTCAGTATTCTGCCCTTTATTTTCATTAGCAGCGCGACAATGCTGCAAGGTGGAGAATATAGTATTGTAGCCAATATGCTGGATAAGCGAGTAGCTGGGTTTTATGCTACAGCTTTTATTACACAATGTCTTAACTTGTCTTTGCTGGGAAAATCTTTGGGGATGTACGTAACATCCGTATTTCCCTCGTTAAATGGAACAATTGTAGGACTTGTTGCTGTAACAATTTTCTTTGTACTGAATTTGGGTGGCGTTAATATTATGGCAGATGTACAAAAATTGTTTACAGCAATTCTAGTACTGGCTCTACTCATTTTTGGCTTTTACGGGATGACCCAGGTTAATCCACAAGTTTATGATATTACACAACCTGGTTTCTTTAAGACAGGTTATGGTGGCTTTGTTGGCGCCATTGCTATCTATGCGTATTCTACGTATGGTCAGTATATGGTTATGAATTTTAGTAAAGATGCAGCTAGGCCTACTCGAGATATTCCTTTAGCAATTATCATTTCTACCTTAGTTATCATGCTGGTCTATGTCAGCGTAGCTATCGTAGATTGTGGCCTGCTTCCTATTGAACAAGTGGCCAATAAACCTTTGACTCTGGCTGCTAAAAAATTGTTTGGAACGTTTTACCCAATCTTTATTATTGGGGGACCAGTAATGGCCTTGATGACAACTATGAATTCAACATACGGATCTAGAGCAAATCCAATTTTAAGGGCAGCTCGAGATGGATGGTTCCCAGAGATCGTGAGCCGTGTGAATTCGAAAAATGTTCCTTATGTAATTATGTTTGCTGTCTATCTTGTGGGTATTCTGCCGCTAGTTTCCGGATTGAGTATAAAAGAGATTACCAGCAACTTAGTTTTAGTAGGGTATTTGCTTAGAATGCTTACGGCTTTATCCATTTTTTATATGCCAACACTTCTAAGTGAGCAATGGAAACAGTCTTTCTTACATATCCCGGATCATGTGTTCTATGGGATCATGGTCTTGACAGTCTTGGCGAACGTTTATATGGTGTACCTTTCTTTAAAGGGATTGTCTTCGACTGTTTTGATAATTAATATAGTATTTCTACTGTTCTGTGCATTCTATGCTGTAGCCCGTTACAAGAGCGGAAAAGTAAACATGGAAAGCGTGAAAAAAATTAGCTAACCTATTTTCTTATAAAAAAGTGGAATATGAAAGGAGCCTTTTGTATGAAGATCACGAGTATTGATGCATTGCAATTACCAAGCGGTGGAGCAGCAGCTTCCTCTAGAGGGGCTTGGAGTCCAGTTTTAGTGAGAATTAACACCGATGAGGGAGTTTATGGTTGGGGTGAGGCCGGCTTAGCTTATGGTAAAGGCTGGCGCGCTGGCCTGGGAATGATCCAAGATTTTGCGGAACAGATTATTGGCATGAATCCGATGCATACAGAAGAGATCTGGGAAAGTATTTTTAGAAAAACTTTCTGGGGGATGGGCGGAGGTACCGTCGTCTCTGCTGCTATGAGCGCAATTGATATTGCCTTGCTGGATTTAAAAGGGAAGGCCTTAGGCGTTCCTGTTTATGAACTCTTAGGAGGAAAGACTAACGATAACCTTAGAGTTTATGCGAGCCAGATCCAATTTAACTGGGGCTCTGATATAAAGAAACAAAGATTAGAGACACCAGAAGAATATGCAGAAGTAACAAAAAAATGTATGGCTGAAGGATATGATTGCGTAAAAGTAGATCCAATTTTAATTCCCGGACCAGATCATAGCAAAGAGTGGAATATCCGAGGGCCTCTGTCCAAGTATGTTCTGGATACAGTTTATGAAAGAGTTGCTGCTATTCGGGAAACTGGTGGAGAAGATATGGATATTATTATTGAAATGCATTCTAATTCTGATACCCTTTCTGCCATTCAGATTGCGAAAGTTTTAGAACCTTTAAGGATTTTCTACTATGAAGAACCTGCTCATCCATTAAATGTAGAAAATTTTGTAGAAATCAAAAAGAAAACGGAAATTCCGCTGGCTTCTGGTGAAAGAATCTACACAAGATTGGGGTACCGTCAATTTTTTGAAAAACGGTGTCTGGATGTGATTCAGCCTGATTTATGTCTATGTGGCGGTCTTTCTGAAGCAAAGAAGATCTGCGATATGGCATGGGCGTATGACTCACATGTGCAGATCCATGTTTGTGGTAGTCCTATTTCCAAAGCGGCAGCACTCCAAATTGAGGCGGCTATTCCTAATTTCTTGATTCATGAGCATCATCAAAGGGCTTTGGATCCTGTCAATCGTGCAACATGTAAATATGATTATCAGCCAGTCAATGGACGTTATAAAGTTCCTGATCTGCCCGGCATTGGACAGGAACCGTCAGAAGATATTCTGGAAAAGGCTGAAATTCATACAATTGCAAAATATTTACCATATATGCGTTGAGATGATATAGAATGCAAAAGAGAGATGCTTGAGACTACATCTCTCTTTTGTCATAGAATATTACGTATAAAACTTCTATGTGATGAAAAAATGGAGTTGTATAATTGAATACAACACTGCTCGAGTGTCGCGTAGAGAGGTGAAAAAAGTTGGCCGTCGCCAGTGTCATAGTAGCCCTTTTGCTGCTAATTCTTCTGATCTATAAAAGAATAAATCCTCTTCTTGCCCTCTTTCTTGCTATGTTGCCGTTGTCGTTACTTCAAGGCCTAAATTACGAAGAAATATTGTCAGTTAATTTCACCGCTTCTTTGGCTGCCTTTATACAAAAGTACTTTCTTCTTTTTGCGGCGAATGCTTTATTTGGAAAGGTTATGGAAGATACGTTACTTGCAGCCACTTTTTCTAAGACGGTTTCCAGAGTGTTGGGAAAGGAAAAAGCAGTATATGGAGCAATGCTGGCTACTGCGCTAATGGCCTATGGGGGAATTTCCGTTTTTGTGATAGTGTTTACTGTCTACCCTATTTTGCTCTTAACCTTTAAGGAGGCAGACTTGCCAGGGCGGTTTATTCCCGGAGTTATTATGTCAAGTACCTGTACTTTTGCACTAGGTATGCTTCCAGGAAGCGCCCAGCTTAATAATGTGATCCCGACAACGTATATTGATACTACCCCTGCAGCAGCTTTTTGGCCAGGAATAGCAGGTACGCTGGTTAGTATTCTGGGAATACATTTTTATTTCCATTACTTATTCACCAAAGCTCGTCAGAATGGTGAGCATTTTATAATGACAGAAGAAGTAAAAAAACGTATTGCTCAAAATGAGAAAAATTCTGATGTGAACCCGATTTTTTCTGGTTTACCACTGTTATTAATCTTGGCGCTGATCAACTGGTTCAAGATAGATTTATCCTGTGCTGTTTTATGTGGTACTGTCTTGGCACTCTTAATAGGCTGGCAAAATTTGGAGAATCCGCTGCGAACATTGAATGAAGGAATACGTACGGTTGGATCTTCTGTTATCACGAATGCAGCTCCAGTTGGATTTGGGGGAGCGATTCTTTCTACAGTTGGAGCAAAAATTATCTTGACGGAAATTGTTGAACTACCGATCAATGCACTTTTTTCACTAAGCCTTGCCGCAGGATTTGCTGGCCTTTTAACAGGAAGCGGTGGAGGCGGCTGTGATGTGGCAATGCGCCTATTATCTAACCAATACCTTGGTCTTGGAGTTCCTCCACAATTGTTACATCGTATTGTAGTAATGGCTACAGCCGCCTTCAGTTGTCTTCCACATAATGGTATGCTGTTGCTCATACAGGATATTTGTGGAGCTACTACGAAAGAGTCTTATCTTCCGGTGCTTTTTGGTACCGTCTTAAATGGAATAGTATGTCTTCTGGTAACGATGGGTGTGGGGTTATGGTTATGTTAACTAAATCAAAAATACGATATAATAAATAATCGTTATGAAAATTACTGGCTTTTGCACTACTCTATGCATGATAATGATTTTTCAAAACCAGCGTCGGTCTGCAAATATCTTGTGAATTCATATTGACCCATCGGTTAATGATAACTTGTTCCTTCTGAAAACAGATCTTTACTTGGTCAAAAAAGGCCATCTCTGGGTATCGCCATTTTAGCAACAAGGTGGTAGCGTCTGTCCAGTGACCTTCAGCCCAAACTTGTAGACATTCTTTTTCATATTGGTGGTGGAGATAAGCACCGGTCATAGAGGTCGTTCCTTGGACCCAATAATCCAATCCATGTTTAATTTCGTGAAATCCTCTATTGTCCCTCATTCTAAAATAAAAAGTATTTTCTTTGAAAATTAACTGAATACATTGGATGTGATCTGGATTCTTTTCTGGATAAAATACCATAGACTTAGGCAATTTTATGTGCTTATCAACTGAATGGTCATGATCCAATAGAGAAAGTCTAAGCCCCTTTTCATGTAGAATCTTCTCCATGA
This sequence comes from Acidaminococcus sp., assembly GCA_019416065.1. Taxonomy (GTDB): domain Bacteria; phylum Bacillota; class Negativicutes; order Acidaminococcales; family Acidaminococcaceae; genus Acidaminococcus. Next base: position 4,774 of record DXYB01000064.1, read on the forward strand.
CCGGTTCCTTGAGCGGAGCCATTTTTTTTCGTGACGCATTTATTTTGTCAAGTATTTCTTTTTGGAATAAATCCTCAGTACTATAAGTTTTGTCAGCTGCTGTTATAGCAAAAACCATATCATATTTGGGAATTACTCCACATATCTGGCCAAACATTCCTTTGGCAGCCCATATATCCTGCCCGCTTTTTCTTTCCCAATGAAAATTATACTGTTTACCTTCTACCGGTGGTATAGGATCGCGATAGCCGAAAGCGTAATCTACCCATTCAGCAGGGAGTAACTGTTCTCCCTGCCAATTGCCCTTATGAAGATATAGTATCCCAAGTCGCAACATATCAGTGACTTTCAGCTCTACTCCGTTTCCGCCAGAACAAACCCCTTCCGGACTCATCATCCATGGAAAGTCCTTAATACCGATTTTTTCCCCTATCCTATCCTGAAATAAAGCGGCGGCTGTTTTTCTTTCTACTTGCTGGACGAGATAGGAAAGTATATAAGAATTTCCGCTAGAATACATAAATGTTTTCCCTGGTTCTTTATCAAAGGGAACCTGGAAATATGCTTGTTTCCAGCTAGTCTTTAAGGGGCGCCACTCATTTCCTCCAATTGAACGCTCTTGCCCGTTCCGCATGGTTAGCAAATCCCTGATAGTGCATTTTTTAAGAAAATTGTTAGCAGACACTACTTGCTCTGGAAAGTATTTCAGTACAGGATCATCCAATTGCAGGAGGCCGTCTCCAAAGGCAAGTCCCACAGCTGTATTAGTCAAGATCTTTGTAAAGGAATGCATAATATGTGGTGTCTGGGCATTATAGGGGGCATTATAGGCCTCAAAAATAATCCTGTCATGGACGGCAATGGCGATGCCGTGAATCTCTGATTGATGCTTCTCGCAGGCATTCAAAAAATTAATGATATATTCGGGGTTAATCCCTTCGTTCCATGGACGCGTGTATACTGTAAACGCTAATATAAAAGTGAACCATTTTGGACCCAAACGCTAATGAAAAAG
>DXYB01000065.1 GCA_019416065.1 Acidaminococcus sp.
TATGGGGTTTTGTGAAGGTAAACGTCCACAAGACCCCAACATTTATTATAGAACCGAAAAAAACTGGCAGCCCTTATGCAAGAGCTGCCATGACCATAAGACGATGACCGAAGATCGGGACATCAAATACAAGTATTATACTTCAACGCTCATATGCTGCAATGCTAATAATTGATCCCGCCGGGCGTAAATTACGTTCATGATATAGACTCTTTTAGCTGATTCGTCAATTCGATAATACACAAAGAATGCTTTTGCGGTAATTTTCCGGACACCGCAGGAGCGCCATGGTTCATGCTGGACTGGCGCGATGCTGCCGGCCATATAAGACAGCTTTCCGATTTCGTTACGGATACTCCGGATATAATGCAGAGCCACGTCAGGGACGAGCAGACTGAAAGCAATGTAGTTTCGGATTTCAATCAAATCTGCTTCGGCATCAGGTGTGATGATGATCTTGTAAGAATTCACTATCAGAGACCTCTTTCCAAATCATTAAACACATCACTGAAAGGCCGGCCTTCTCCGGAAACGGATTGCTCATAGCTGTGCTGCAGTTTTGCGTTTAGCTCATCGGCAGTCAGAGTATCAAAGGTTTTGGGAATTGCGGGAACCGTGAGCGGGAATGGAATTCCCTTCCTATATATAATCTGACGATACAAAGAATTTATGACAACAGAGACAGGAACTCCAAGATTTTGAAGAATGGATTCGGCTTCTTGTTTCACATCATTTTCAACACGTGCACTTACTGTTGCGTTTTTCATTATGATCACCTCCTGTTTGTATTGTAATTCATTGACCTGCGAAATGCAATACAAAATGAATGCCCCGGGGGGATAAATCTCTAACGCAGGTTAGTCCTTGACCGCCGCCCCCTCAAACGTGCAAAATCATATTTTACGGCAATGAAGGTGCCGCGCAAGTTGATGTTCTGTACGTGATCCCAATCTTCCAGGGTCATGTCATCCAGTCTGACTTCCGGATAGATGCTTGCATTGTGGAGCAAGATATCAATCCGGCCAAATTGGTCATGAACATTCTTCATCAAATCCTGCATGGACTGCTCGTTACTGACATCTGCCTGCACGAACGAAGTCTCCAGACCTTCTTTGCGCAGTGCTTCCTCTGCCTGTGCTCCGGTGGCTTTGTTACGTCCTGTAAAGACTACTTTTGCATGTTCTTTTGCAAACACATGAAAGAGGCGGGCATTGAGCAGGAACAAAAGTCGGCGCTTGTCATTTCCTTTCCGGAGGACAAGGTGAATACGGAAAACCTGCAGAAAATCCTTGATGCCAAAGGGCGCCTGATTGCCAAAGCGCTTGGTCCTGACGAGGTACACTTTACCGTCAAGGACAGCAAGGTATCCTTCCCATGGTTTGACAAAATGCCAGAACGTGACTTCATATGGGCATGGAGCCGGTTTATTGAAGCCATCTGCAAGATGAGCCATGACAGCGGCTCTTTCATCAGAGAACAGCAACCTCCAGTTTTAATCCCAAAGGCTGCATCAGCTTTAACAGCGTATCCAGTTTGGGGGTCGTTTTCATGGATTCAATCCGGGCAACGGACGATTGGGGAATGCTGCAAATTTCTGCCAGCTTCCTCTGGGAAATCCCCATCTCAGTACGTCTCTGGATCATGGCAGCGACGATGGAAGTCAGTTCTTCAATCTGCTCCATGTCCTGTTTGTCTTCAGAACTTATGGCTTTTACGTGGGTTTTATAGTCTTCCCAGGTTCTCATGACGGGTCTCCTTTCTGACGAATGTAATCATCCCGCTCGGTCTTTGCCTGAGCAATCTCCCGCGGAGGAGTCTTCTGGGACTTCTTGCTGAAGTGATGAAGAAGTACAGAGCTGTCGTTGGCGTAGTAGAAGTAAAAGACTCTGTTGTTTCCAGGACGCAGTTCCCAGATGTCCTCAGCGATGTGTTTGGTAATGTTGGACTGTAGATTCGTGCCACATTGGGACAATAGGTCGATGTAGTAAATCAGCTGCTTGTACTGGATGCGAGCATCCTTGCTGATATTACTTTTGATACGGAGTTTTTCGAGGAAGTTCCAGATCTCGGATTCTCCGTTTTCCTTTTCATAAAACTCAATTGTGTACATAAAACACCTCTAACTGTTTATGGTTATATGATAGCATAAAAGCTATCGTATAATCAAGAAGGGGGAACATTGCATGTATATCCTATGGATTAGTTGAGGCAATTCCTATTCCAGATCCTTTAATCCTCCGGTTGCCATTTTAATACTGATTCTATATAATGGAGGCGTAGATAAAAATAATAAGAATGGAGGGCGTGGCAGGATGAGGACGGTGGCTCTTGCAGTGGTAAGTTGCATAACGTTGCTTTTTGCTTCCCCAATTGTCCAGGCCGCTCCCCTTTCACCTCTACAAACAGAACAATTGCAGCAGGCACGGCAGGAAGATGCTATGCGGCAGCAGCGATTGAAAGCAGCTGAAAAGAACGTGGAAGAAGAGCAGAGACTGCCTGTTTTTCTCGTTCGGGATCATTCCCCATCTTTTCCCATCAATAAGATCCAGATTACGATGGATACAGAAGATTTTCGATGGCTGCATAAAATAACAAAACCCTATTTGCATACAACAATGGATGGTAATGCCATTAATCAGCTGGCACGAAAACTCAACGAGGCGCTGCTGAAAAAAGGATATACCACGACCCGTGTAGTGATCCCGGAACAGGACATTTCTTCCGGAGTCCTACGGTTTGTATTGCAGATAGGGTATTTTCATGCCTTTAAGGCAACTGATGGAAAAAAGATTCCCGCCGGAGTACAACGGGCATTTCCTTTGCGGGAAGGAGAGATGCTGAATCTGCGGAAACTGGAACAGGGTTTGGAACAGCTGAACCGACTGCCATCTCAACACGTTACCATGCGAATCGTCCCCTCTCCCATTCCCTTTGCCAGTGATGTGGAACTGACCTTTGAGAGGAAAAACAATCTATATGGGATGATTTCTGTAGATGACTCCGGACTCAAAAGTACGGGGAAGATGCAGTGGAATGCGATGCTGGGATGGGATCATTTTCTCCAATCTAATGATAGCCTACGCATTGACCTGAATGGGGACGGTGCCCAAAAAGGATATGAAAAAGGGACCCGTGGTCAGAGTCTTTCCTATACAGTTCCCTATGGGTGGGATACGTTTAGCTTATATGCTAGCCGGTATAACTACCATCAGACTGTTTCCTCGGCGCCCTATACCTTTCTTAGTGAAGGGCGTACAAAAACAGGGAAATTTGTCTGGGATCACGTTTTCTATCGGTCTCAAACCATAAAGCAAAGCTTGGATCTCAGCATACGCAAACGGGATTCCCACTACTTTTTCAACCATATGGAACTTCCCATTCAGTCACAGCATACAACAGCACTGGAAATAGGTTGGAATCTTAGACCGTATATTGGTAGTAGCGTGCTGTATACCAGGCTGGGGCACCGAATGGGTGTGGGCTGGTTTAATGCACAGCCAGAAAATCCATACAAGGAAGGACCACAAAGCCGCTACCATATGTGGTTACTGGATCTAGATTATCAAACGCCTTTACAAATCGGAGGTAGTAAGGCAGCTTACACAGGATCCTTTCATGGGCAGTGGACTGCAAAGGGCGATCGGTTGTACGGACTAGACACGATTTCTATGGGAAATCGGTATACCGTTCGGGGCTTTGACGGGGAGTATACACTCATGGGAGAAAGCGGATGGTATCTGCGCAATGAAATCGCTTTTCCTGTGAAGAGTCTCCACGGAGAGATTTACCTGACCGCAGATATTGGGGCTGTCTATGGACCTAGTATGGACATTCTGGTGGGACATACAATTTCTGGCGGCGTAGTGGGTGTACGCGGGAATATCCCAGCAGGAACTACGCAGCTCTTTTATGATGCGTTTGTAGGCATTCCATTTTATAAACCGGATAGATATCCTACAAAATCTGTGACATGTGGTTTTATGACTGGCTGGAGGTTTTAGAGCGGGAAAATTTCCCCAATGTGATACGAAAGGAAGCGGGACAGATGAATAAGAAAAAAGCAAGAGCTATTATGGCCTGCCTCGTAGCAGGGGCAACTGCTTGTCCCTGGCAGGTATGGGCGAATCCTATTCAAGCTGATCCCAATGCATCCGCAGAGCACCGTCCCATTGTACAAGAGACAAAAAATGGCTTGCCCTTAGTTCAAATTGCACCACCCAATGGAAACGGACTGTCTCACAACCAGTACCAGAACTTTACTGTTCCTGCAGAAGGAGCGATTTTAAATAACTCGTTTCAGTTTTCCAAGACGCAGCTGGCTGGGTACGTACAGGGAAACCCTAATTTAAACCGGGGAGCTGCCAATGTCATTTTAAATGAGGTGACAAGCCACAACCTTTCTAACCTCAATGGCTTTTTGGAAGTGGCAGGGAATCGCGCCCAGGTTATTCTGGCTAATCCAAATGGTATTACCGTAAATAGCGGAGGATTTATTAACACATCCAGAGCCATTCTGGCTGCTGGAAAACCTTACTTTGACCCGGAGGGAAATATCAATCACTTTACCATCGACCATGGAATGGTTAGGGTAGAAAGAAAAGGACTGGACGCCAGACAGACAGATAGCGTGGCAATACTATCCCGTGCTGCCCGGATCAACGCTGGTATCTGGGCAAAGAAACTGAAGGTCGTTACAGGCAAAAATCAGATTGATGCCCATACGTTACAGGCAAAACCTTTAGAAGAGGACACCGCGTCCTTGCAAGAATCTGTAAAGCCTGAAGTTGCACTTGATGTGGCAACCGTAGGCGGCATGTACGCCGATAGTATATATCTGGTGGGAACGGAAAAAGGACTGGGTGTAAATTTGGAAGGAAAAATCCAGGCCACAGGAGATATCGTTTTGGATAATAACGGCAATCTCCATGTGAAACATACTGTTATCGGCGGGAAAGACGTGACGCTGCAAGCAGAGAACCTGGAAAATTCAGGCCAAATCTTTGCCGGTAAGAACTTGCAACTTCACGCCCATAAGACCATAAATAATACAGGGGAAAGTAGTGGGCAGAATCTGGAAGTTCAGGGAGAAATCATTCACAACACAGGCCTATTGTCCGCAGACCATACTGCTACCATACAGGGAAATACCCTGACCAATGAAATGGGGGGACGGATCTACGGAGATACCATTACCGTAAAGGTAAAACAGATCCTAAACCGTCGCCATGCAGTAAAAGAACAGGCACTAACCGAAGCGGTAGAAAAAT
>DXYB01000066.1 GCA_019416065.1 Acidaminococcus sp.
GGTTTTGTGAAGGTAAACGTCCACAAGACCCCAACATTTATTATAGAACCCAAAAAAATGCCGAAAATAGAATAAATAGTTCTATTTTCGGCAATACGATCTCATTTCTATTACAACTTATTCCAGTAGTGTTCTAAGACGCTGTGCGGCGGCGGTTCCCACGCAAGCGTATAACCATTCCATACGCTTTTCCTGCTGTCCGGCTTTTTCTATTAGCGCGGACAGTACGGGACGCGGCACATACCCATGGCCTGCGTTCCCATAAGCCGCTCCGCCCAAAGAAGCCGCTTGCAGCAGATGGGTTTTGCCAGCGGGATCCCCTGCCAGTGCAGCCTCTTTCCACTGCAGCACCGTACCGATGGCTTCTACAAGGAAGCTGTCGGTATACGCCGCATGTTCTTCTTCCAGGTATACCGCCAAGCATCTGGCAAGGATGATCTCTATGCCCTGCCGTATTTGGTCTGCAGACAAGTCGCAGACAAATTCCCCGTCCGTGATCGCAAGCAGCGGCAGGAAAGTCAGGCTGGAAATGGCAAATAGGTGCGCCCCGTCAGAAAATATTCCCAGAGTGGAATTTTGCAGCCCCCCTTCCAGCGTGGTTCCCATGAGCACCAGCAATGCTTTTTCCCCGGCATGCAGGCCGGAAACAACCCCCGCCTGTTTCAGGGGTGTCTCCGGATTCTCATAGAGAAACCGGAGACCTTTGGCCGCACTGAGGACCCCATCACTGCCCACGCCCAAAACGACGTCGGGCAAAAATTCCTGCATTTTGCGCAAGGGGTCCTGCAGATCTTCATAGGAGGGAAAGCCATCGGGTACAATTACTTCTGCTGTCTGGATGTCCCGTTTTTCAAAGAAACGGCTCAGCCTCATGACCGTACCGGCACGCAGGGCCGCAGGGCTCGCCACCAGGAGCACCCGTTTCCGGTGGTAAACCTCTGCCAGCTCCCGCAGGGCAACAGGGGTACATCCTTCTTTAAAATAGACTTTTTCCGGTAAATGCACTTGTTTCATTAGGCACCCATCCCTTCTTGCTCAGGAGCAGTCGCCAAATTAGTTAAATCCGCCGGTTTTGTCCTTACCCAGCGCTGCGGTGCTTCCCAGAGGATAATCCGCATGGGTATCGGTGGGCAGCTCCACAGGAACTTCCAGTACATCCCCGTATTTTTCTAAGAATACGGCGTTTCCGTAGAAAGAACGCAAGAACAGCGCTTTTAATTCGGAAATCGTAGGATATACAGGGTTACAGCCTGTGCAGGCGTCATGGAATGCCCATTCGGACATCTGGTTGACTGCCGCCAGGAATTCTTTTTCCCATTCTTCCTTGCTCTTTTCCGGATGCGCCTCCTGAAGCCATTCCCAAACCGTTGCCGGAATATCAATATCCGCCTTCAGCTGCTCGGACGCCCTGATCCAGTTTTCAAAGGTCTCTTCGTCTGTCTTGCCTTTCACGCCGATCAATTCGCCCAGCTGGACATAGCGTTCAAAGGCCTGGGGATATTTGTACTGGGAGAAGGTGCCCATATGATAGGGATGTTTCTGCGCGTTAAAGCGGCAGACATAGGGGAATAGCAGCGCATTGGCCGTACCGTGGGGGATATGGAACCAGCCGCCAATCTTATGGGACATGGAGTGGTTGATGCCCAAAAATGCGTTGGCAAATCCGATACCCGCTAGTGTGGAGGCGTCCGCCATCTTTTCTCTGGCTTCCGGATCTGGTTTCGCCCCCCGAAAAGCGCTCTTATAGGCTCTCTTTAGATAGTCAAAGACCATCTTAGTGGCTTCCTTGCAGAATCCGTCCGTATATTCCGTAGCGTAGATGGATACATAGGCTTCTACAGCGTGGGTAAGCACGTCATACCCGGAGGCCTGGGTAGCCCGGGGCGGCAATTTCATCATATTGCCTGCATCCACAATGGCCATTTCCGGCATCATTTCATAGCCGATCAAAGGCCATTTCATACCGGTATTGCCGTCGGATATAATGGTAAAGGGAGTACATTCGGAGCCCGTTCCCGCCGTGGTGGGTACGCAAACCAGTTTGGCTTTGGAACCCATTTGCGGGAAAAACCGGATTCTCTTCCGGATATCAATAAAGGTGGTCGCCATATCCAGGAATTTTTCTTCCGGATGTTCGTACATGATCCACATGATCTTGGCCGTATCAATCGCCGCACCGCCGCCGATGGCCAGGATCACATCCGGATCAAATTCGTGCATCTTCGGCAGTCCCAGCATCGCATCCTGGATCTGCGGATCCACCCGGATATCAAAATATTCGGAGGTCTGGATTCCTAAGTCGTGGAGCTGGTTGATGATGGCATCACAGGCGCCAATCTGGTACAAGTTGGCGTCCGTAACGATAAAGCAGCGCTTGAAGTCGTACACTTCTTTAAATTCCCGGATGGCCACAGGCGTACAGCCAGTCTTGTGGTACACTTTCTTCGGCATTTGCAGCCAGAGCATATTTTCCTTCCGGGACGCCACAACCTTAATATCCAACAGCTGTTCAAAGTTGGTATTGCCCATGTAGGAAGAGTGCCCCACCGCGCCAGGCCCCAAAGTCAGGGACGGAGCCAGATCAAAGTTGTACAAATCGCCGATCCCGCCGAAGGCCGTGGGGGTATTGATCAGGATCCGTCCGGCTTTCATCTTCTCGGCAAACCGGTCAATTTTGTCTTCTTCCGTTGGGTCTACGTACAAGCAGGCCGTGTGCCCAGCTCCGCCTTCCAGTACCATTTGTGCACAGATGGCATAGGCTTCGTCCAGGGTATCGGCTTTAAACATGCCCAGCAGGGTTGTTAATTTTTCGTTGGCCCAGGGATTGTCATGGGACGGATCGTTTGTCTCGTAAATCAGCACCTTGGTATGGGCAGGTACCGTGATGCCTGCCATTTCCGCTAGTTTTACAGCGGTCTGTCCTACGGCAGGCGGTTTAACGCCATGATTTTTCGGATTATAAAAGACTTCTGCCACCTTTGCCGCTTCTTCATCATTTAAGAAGTAACATCTGGCAGCCTGCAGCAGTTTTTTCACTTCTTCATAAACGCTGGACAAAACGGTGATGTGCTGTTCCGTAGCGCAGATCATGCCATTATCAAAGGTCTTGGAATGGATAATGGATTCCACGGCCATCCGCAGATCCGCCGTTTCATCGATCACCACGTTACAGTTTCCAGGGCCGACACCAATGGCAGGCGTTCCGGAAGAATAGGCAGCATGCACCATGCCGGAGCCGCCGGTAGCGATGATCAAATCCACATGTTTCATCAGGTAGTCGGAAATATCCAGTGCCGGCGTTTCAATCCAGGTAATGATATTTTCCGGCAGCCCGGCCTCCATGGCCGCATCCCGCATAATCCGCGCGGCGGCGATAGAGCATTGGACCGCATGGGGGTGGGGAGAAACGATAATTGCGTTTCTGGTTTTTAAGGCAATGAGTACTTTAAAGATGGTCGTGGAGGTTGGATTGGTAGTAGGGGTGATGGCTGCAATAATCCCCTTGGGGGAAGCCACGCGCTTGGTTCCGTAAGTGGGATTTTCTTCGATCACGCCACAGGTCTTGGCGTTACGCATATAGTTCCACATATGTTCGGACGCATATTGGTTTTTGGTCACTTTATCGACAACCACGCCATACCCGGTTTCCTCACAAGCCATTTTCGCCAGAGGAATGCGCATTTTCGATACAGCCATGGCTGCTTTTTCGCAGATCTCGTCTACTTTTTCCTGGGAGAACGTAGCAAACAGCGCTTCTGCTTGACGAATCAGCGGTAAAGCTTGTTCCAGTGTTTCCAAAGAGTGAATCCGTACTTCGTGTGTCATAAAGGACCTCCTTTTTTCCCGTGGACTGCGTCCGATACGCAGCCCTGTTTCTTGCTTACGGTGGACTTGTCGCCGATGCTGCCTCGATGCGTAAAAACAGCCTTGTCGATTCAGCATACTGTATACAATTTATTTTACCATAAAGTGTAAATTAATTGTATAGGTAGATTGTAAAATGAAATTGAACAGCAAAAAATGAAATGACCCATAGCAGG
>DXYB01000067.1 GCA_019416065.1 Acidaminococcus sp.
AAACGCCGAAAGTACTGGACTGGAAACGGTCTGGGAGGATAGGAAGCTGCCGGTATAGAGATTGACCCCGCACAACCGTGCGGGGTCTTTTGCTTGCATTCATACCTATAAGGGGGAGTTATACTATGCCATCTATTCATGAAATGGAGGAGGCCAATCGGTGTCTCCAGTGTAAAGTGCCGCGGTGCCGCAATTTGGGCTGTCCTATCCATACCAATATTCCTGAAATGATCCGGCTTTTTAAGGAAAATAAACTGTTAGAAGCGGCCCAGATGCTGTTTGACAATAACCCGTTATCCGTCGTATGCAGCTTGGTGTGCAACCATGCTGCCCAATGTGAGGGACACTGCGTGCGGGGCATCAAAAGCGCTCCCGTGCATATTTCCAGCATAGAGCATTACATTTCAGAATCCTGTTTTGACCGCTTAAAAGTAGAGCGTGCCCCTCGCAATGGAATGAAAGCCGCTATCATTGGAGCTGGTCCTGCTGGTATTACCATTGCTATCATTCTGGCGAAACGCGGCTACGATATTACCATCTTTGATGCCAGGGATAAAATCGGTGGTACCATGCGGTATGGCATCCCGGAATTTCGCCTGCCTCATGAAATTTTGGATCGGTATGAGACCCTATTGAAGCGCCTGGGGGTAAAACTGCGGTATAATTTTACCATTGGCGGCAATGTGACGCTAAAAGACTTATTTGCTGATGGGTACCGTTCTGTTTTCATTGGTACAGGTGCCTGGCGGCCTAAACGGATGCATATCCCGGGGGAAACTTTTGGCAATGTGCACTATGCCATCAGTTACCTAAACAATCCGGAATCCTTTGACCTGGGTAAGAAGGTGGCCATTTTTGGCTCCGGTAATTCTGCTATGGATGTGGCACGGACTGCCGTACGTCAGGGGTGTGAGGAAGTGACCGTATTTGTCCGGAGAGATCATGTTTCCGCGTCTCCCGATGAATATGAATATTCTCTTCTGGATGGGGTTAAATACCAATTCAATAAGACGGCGGTGGCCATTACGGATGCTGGTCCCATGGTGGCTGATACTAAAGTGGATACAGCAGGGCATGTGGAGGTTTTACAGGATTCTTCCCAATTATTTCCCGCTGACAGTGTGATTATTGCCGTATCCCAGGTGCCCAAACACCGTCTGGTGGAACATAACGAGGGGTTGCTCTTAAACGATCGTGGTAATTTGCAAACCGATGCGGATGGGGAAACCACCCTCCCAGGGGTTTTTGCTTCTGGGGACGTGGTAACCGGCGCTAAGACCGTGGTGCATGCCGTGGAAGAATCTAAACACATTGCCGACGAAATGGATGCCTATATGCAGGGAAAGCCCCTGGAGCAATAAAAATACCCTTGACAGACCCAGCGCCAGTACGCTATAATTATAAAGCTTTGTTAAAGCAATGATTCACTAGCTCAGTTGGTAGAGCACCTGACTTTTAATCAGGGTGTCCCGGGTTCAAGTCCCGGGTGGATCACCATAGTAATTTTCTACTCCATACTTTATGTGAAGTATGGAGTATTTTTATGCCTTGCCTATTTGTTATATTGTGTTCATTGCCTCCCTATGGTATACTAAATTTGAAATTACTGTGAAGTATAGTTGGTGCTATTTATGTATAATTATCAGAATATTAGAATTCAATATACCACTGTCTATACTTTACAGATTTAACACGGTTCAAGATAAGAGAACAGGAGGGATTTTGGTGAAAAGATGGATGGCAGTAGTACTGGCAGGACTCGTGGCATTAGGAACTGTTGGCTGTGGGGGGTCTTCTGATTCGGGAAAGACGGAAGGTGGTAAGGTAGACCGAAGTAAACAGTTTGTGACGGTGCTCACCGGACCAACCAGCGGAATTTACTTCCCTATCGGAGGGGCATTCTCCAAAGTTGTGGGAGAAATGGGGTATAAAACCTCTGCCACGGCGACTGGAGCCACGGTGGAAAACATCAATGGTATCCTTACCGGAAAAGGGGAACTGGCTATTGGCATGAGCGATTCCATTATTCAGTGCCAGGAAGCTTTTGGTGCTTTTGAAGGCAAGAAAAAAGAACCGGACTTACGGGTCATGATGGGATTATGGCCCAATGTGGTGCAGATCGTGACCACCGAGGATACCGGTATTCGTTCCTTCAAGGATATCAAAGGAAAGAAAGTAGGGGTAGGTGCACCCAATTCTGGTGTAGAACTTAATGCACGGATGATTTTTGAAGCCAATGGCATGAGCTATAAAGATGCCAAGGTGGATTATCTGTCTTACGGGGAGGCCATTGACCAGATTAAAAATGGACAATGTGATGTGGCCTTTGTAACGTCCGGTCTGGGAAATGCAACGATCAAAGAATTGGGGACACAGAAGAAAATCCGGTTTATCCCCATTGATGCAGAAGCAATGAAGAATCTTACGTCAAAATATCCATTTTATATGGAATATTCGATTCCCAAGACGGCCTATGACACTGAAGTAGACACCCCGACGGCAGCCGTGATGAATGTAATGCTGGTGGCTAAGAGCTTGCCAGACGATGTGGTGTATGATTTACTCACGGGAATTTATTCTGAAAAAGGCCTCACCACTATTGGCAATTCCCATGCTACTGCCAAACGGGAAATCAAATTGGATACAGGGCTGCGGGGAATTAAAGGGACACAGCTGAAGCTCCACCCTGGCGCTGAAAAATTCTGGAAGGAAAAAGGCATGCTTTAAGGCGTTTTCCCATGCGCGACCAAAAGCGTTGTGTTATAGTCATTACGTTGATTCTGGCAGCCACCGGGCTCTTTGTCTGGTGGCGCCAGGCTAATCAGACCGTACTCCGGGTAAGAGACTTTAAAACCCAACAGATTTATAACGAAGTTCCTGTCAGTCCAGGAGATCATCTGTTTTTTGGATGGATGCATTCTTTGGAACACATTCCCTGGAATGAGGAGTTTCATATTACCAAAGCACATACACTGATGTTAGACGAGATTTCTTTTCCTGCTTTTGGAGCAGGCATCCCGGAAAACAAAGGAAAACGTACTTGGGTGGACAAAACGGGAATGATCCATATGGCAGAAATTGGGCAAGATTTTCCCTATCTGGATTGGATTAATTCCCATTATGCTACCCGAGAGATCAAAGTCAATGAAACCGTGGTGACTACGGGAAAACAACTTCCGGAACATCGCAGACTGCTTTTGCGTATAGAAAAGAAAGGCTTTTTGAATGGATATGGTAAAGAATAAAGAAAACAATGAAAAGTTGCTGCCGGACGACTCGTTTCATGCTGCTGAAACACCAACAGGTGTGATTACTGGAGATATGGATGCAGCAACGGAAGCAAAAACCACTGCTATTATTGAAAAAGTAGACAAGGAAAGCGCAACCCGTAAATTTACAGGAGGCATTAAGAGCTTCTTTTATATCTTTTCCATTGCGGTTTCCCTGTATCATTTGTATACGGCGATTTTTGGCCCCCCTGTAACCCTGGTACATCGTTCATTGCATGTGGCGATGATGTGTGCCATGTGTTTTTTGCTGTATCCGATGCGGAAAAAATCGAATCATACCAAACCCAGTATCTTGGATTGGATTTTGGCAGCTGTATCGTTTACTATCCCATTTTATATCTGGCATGATTATATTGGCGTCGTAGAAAGAGCCGGCAGGGCTAGCCAGACCGATATGATCATGGCAACGCTACTGGTGGTGCTGGTATTGGAAGCCACAAGGCGGTGCAGTGGATGGGCGCTTCCTATTCTCAGTATAGGATTCATTTTGTATGGGCTTTACGGACGGGAATTTCCTGGAATGTTCATGCACCGGGGCTATGATTGGCTGAGCTTGTCCAACCATTTCTTTGCTAATACCGAAGGCATATATGGGACGTCCGTCAATGTTTCTTCCAGCTATATTTTTCTTTTTATCTTATTTGGCTGTGTCATGACTAAGTCAGGCATGGGAAAATTCTTTAATGATATTTCGGTTCTTTGTCAAATGTTGGGGAGGACCCCAAATTCATCCTTTTCTGGTGG
>DXYB01000068.1 GCA_019416065.1 Acidaminococcus sp.
CCTGCTATGGGTCATTTCATTTTTTGCTGTTCAATTTCATTTTACAATCTACCTAAATTATCTTTTTGGGTAAGTCCCAATAAAAATGTTATGAAAGTGATCTCCTTTAAGTCAAGTGCCTCATCATTCCATTTCGTCCCGCCGAGACTTACATTGCTCCCGATACTGCTTTCCCCGGTCACTACTCCCACGGCACTTCCCACAGCCAAGCTTATCCACTGCACTTCATCCGGATGCTGCTCTACCCATTTTACACCCTTTGCTGCAATAATTCGGCCGTTTACATATTCTCCCACACCTCCGGACAATGCTCCGGTTGCAATCTTTCCGCCTGCCATGGAGCTGAGTAGCCCTCCAAAAATACTGTGGGCCAGGATTTTTTCATCGCTACCTTCCTGCCATCCTTTCCGTGCAGCCAGTTCATGGATGGCACGGTTTCCCACTTTTCCTAGTTCGCTAACTAGTTCCTGTCTTTCTTTGACTTTTGTTTTGTCAAAGATCTCTCCCAGCTTCTGCAGGCTGTTTTGTGTATTCCGGTTAAGGTCAGAGAAATTCTGTATCTGGTTTTCTTTGTCCCGAATAACAATGGTTCCCGCAGAGATGCCTGCCTTGGTAACGCTCTCTGCATCACCTTTTACCGTGGGAAGTACTTCCGGCGTAAGTCCTCGTTCGTTTAGCTTCCTGCTGTCAGCATAGGCAGGTGCCGTCGTCTCAGACAAACCAATCCCCATGCCGCTGGCTTTATACTTTGCAGTATTTTTCACATCGCTCCAACTGAGTGCCCCAGTATCTAATATATTTTTAGCAGCATCCGCTTGGCTATCAATCACAGCACCTTGTAGGCTGGTGTTTTTTCCTACTTGCACAGTAAACCCGTCTTCACCAGCATGCACCCCGGCCTGCTCTGTGACACTTTTGTGCCGGGATTCTATGTCCTGTTTGGAGGCGTTGCCACTAAGCGATACGCTGCCACCCCCATATCCGGCATGAATTCCGGCGTTTTTGCTTGTGTCCGTATAGGTATGGGTATCCTGCAGGCTTTCCAGTTTCAGGTTTTCTCCAGTATGGATGGTGACTTGTTTCCCGCTTACCTTACCCCCAACAATATCCGTATCTTTGCCGCTATGAATGATCGCCTCATTTTCAGCGGTGATGTGACTGCCAGTATGGGTTACTCTTTGCTCTCTTTCTTTTTCTTTGCCCTTATTGGCATAGACATCAAAGCTAAGCCCTGCCTGCTTCCCTGTAAGGCCAATGGTAGCACCTATTCCGCTGCTTTTTATCTGGCTGTTATTCTGACTTTCCCTGCGGTTTTCTGCTGCAGAAAGCTCAACATTTCTTCCTGCGTCAAGTACCACATTTTGTCCAGCTTTGGTCCTGACTGAGTTTTGCTTGACAAGAAACAAGAAAGGACATAGGCATTTTAATGGCCTTTATATAGATACGTCACTAATAAGTAAATATCCGCAATTATAGCGTATATGATAGTTTTATTATTTTCCCAAAATCCATGATCTTCTTTTCGTTCTATGGCGAAAATCCTCTGTCCAATAGTAATACTTGTTAGCCCAAGTATCCATAATCCATAGTAATTATGGTAAAAAGGGTGATGCCCATATACTGGATTAATCGTTCCACGAATTAGAAAATAACTAAAAATTAGTTCACCAACTACATAAAATAACAATCCAATGGAAGTAGGATACTTTCTTTTATAATGAAAGAATCCTACCGTCATATAAGGAATCAAAATAACGCTAGCCAGAAAGTATATTGGATCCTTAGCAATTATATCCATAACAATCACCTACTTAATTATTGTTAACCTATTGTTGTCAATCAGTGATAAAGTTCTCTCTATAAACGAAGAGATTGCGGTACTTGTTACTACTTGTGCAGTCATGAAAACTAGCGTTGCCCTAAAAGTTTTGTTACCGCTTAACAGATCAACTCCAATTTGTTTCATTGCTAAATTTCCAAATTTTCTTGACGCGTATTCACCAAAGGCATCCTTCCCTGCTAAAAACACCCCATGATCTTCTTTGAGATCTTTATTGATAACCACAATAAAATTAATGTCAGAAAAAGGAGTAGCATATCCTGATTTGGTAATAGCACGTCTCACAGCTAATGGTAAGTCGCCAAATGAGATTATCAAATTCTTCATCACAGAAAATCCCATATTAAAAACTTCGTCTTGTCTTTGTAGAGGAGACGACGGCACTTCTTCTTTGTAGCGAATCTCACTACCCGACTTGTATACAGATTTCTCACCAGAATTTGATTTTACTATCTCGCTTCTTATGATCTCGCTCTCATCTTGGAAGGTTCCTGTAATTCTAATTGACCGCCCTGTTTCAAATCGTCTTATAGGGTAATCCCTATCAAAATGGTATTGCTTAATCAATCCCCACAATTCAGAATTATCGTAAGTGTAGTCTATGCCAAATTGTGATCCATACAATTTTAGTGCATAGCTTAATCCTCTAGAGGTATCAATCCCCATATTTTCGAAAAAGTCCTTGAGGGACCGGTCGCTCCAAATTTGTGAACTAATTATAGCATTTCCGCCGTCACGCAAATCTTGACTAATTGAATCTGGATATCCAATATCTCCTAGCCATAAATCCTTGGCAATATAATACTGTAACTTCTTTCTAAATTCTGTCTCAGTCAATCGCCCTTCTTCGTAAGCCCGGATATCTTTCATTAAGTATTGCTGGTCTTCGTGAAGGAGATGATTATACTTTGTTCCAGACACAGCAATCGTTGCCCCCACATTGCTACTTCCTTGTAACACTTTTTCTGCAGAAGCTCCAATGATTGCACTGACCCATTGGCGTAATGCCGGATCATTCCCAATATTTTTTTCTATAGCATTTTGCACGATTTCATTCAGGCCACCTGCAGTTGCACCTCCAAGGACGTTAGTGCCAGACAGATGCGCCATAATCCCACCTACAATAGCATGCAATGCGGTCTTCTCTTTACTGCCATTATCCCAATGATTTTTAACTGCTAGTTCTCCAATTGCTCGGTTGGCTGTTTTTCCGAATTCTTCTACTAGGAACTGCCTTTCTTTGACTTTTGTCTTGTCAAAGATCTCGGCCAGTTTTTGCAGGCTGTTTTGTGTATCCCAGTTCAAAACGGCTATGTTCTGCTGCTGTTTTTCTTTTTCCCGGATAACAATAGTACCTGCAGAGATGCCTGCCTTGGTAACGCTCTCTGCATCACCTTTAACCGTAGGAAGTACTTCCGGCGTAATGCCCCGTTCGTTTAGTCTCCTGCTGTCAGCATAGGCAGGTGCCGTCGTCTCAGACAAACCAATCCCCATCCCGCTGGCTTTATACTTTGCGGTATTTTTCACATCGCTCCAACTGAGTGTCCCAGTATCTAGCAAATTTTTAGCAGCAGCCGCTTTGCTGTCAATGACCGCACCTTTAAGGTTTGTATTCTTCCCTACCTCTACAACAAAGCCTTCTTTTCCTGCATAAATTCCAGCTTGCTCTGTGACGCTCCGGTAGTCGGACTGAA
>DXYB01000069.1 GCA_019416065.1 Acidaminococcus sp.
GTCCACCAGAAAAGGATGAATTTGGGGTCCTCCCCAACATTTGACAAAGAACCTCTTTTGGGGAATTTTGCTTGACAGAAAACAGGCATAGCTTTGCAAAATTGAATCCCTAAAATCTTTATGAGTATCTACTAATTGGGGGTGCGTCCTTTTTTCCGCGCTGTGCTATAATAGCTAGGAGCTTGGTGAACGCTTGGAAAGGGGCGGGAAAGCATGGACATGCTGGACTTTTTGAAACAGGAGCAGGTCAATGAAAAATTGCTGGACGGGGTAGCGGCCTACCGGAAACAATACCCTGCGACAGAAAAGGAAATACAGCGGGTTCCGGATCCGCATTTCCACTATTACGGCAAAACCGTGTGGGAAGAAGCCATCGCGGCGCTTTTATGCGGGCAGAATTTGCTTTTGGCCGGGCCTAAGGCTACAGGGAAAAACGTGCTGGCAGAAAATTTGGCAGCCGCCTTTGGACGGCCACTGTGGAATGTTTCTTTTCATATCAATATGGATGCCACCAGTATGCTGGGAACGGATACCTTCCGTAACGGGGCTGTGGAATTTCGTCCTGGCCCGGTGTACCAGTGCGCTTTTTGCGGCGGCTTTGGCGTCTTTGACGAAATCAATATGGCACGGAACGAAGCCATGGCGGTGCTACATTCCCTACTAGATTTTCGCCATACGGTGGATGTGCCGGGCTATGGGCTCTTGCAAGCCCACAAGGCCTGCCGCTTTATTGCTACCATGAACTATGGCTATTCAGGAACCAGGGAATTAAACGAAGCCCTGGCTTCTCGATTTGCAGTGATCCAGCTGCCCAATATTTCCATGGAGGCATTGGAGCGGTTGTTGCGCACCGAATTTCCTACACTGCGGGAGGAAGCGCTGCAGGCCTTTTGCCAGATTTTTAAAGACTTGGAAAAGAAGTGCCAGGAAAGCGAAATCTCTGAAAAAGCGCTGGATCTTCGGGGGATGCTGGACGCTATTCATTTGATGGAAAGCGGGCTGGATGCCCACAGCGCACTGGATATGGGGATTGTGAATAAATCTTTTGATGACTATGAACCGGGGCTCATCCGGGATGTTATCCAGCTCCATATCCCCAAACACTATGCTTGGGATGCGATTTTCAAGGAATGATTTATCATGGCCAAACTGCAATACGATGCCCGCAGGCGGCGGGCGCTTAATATCGTATGGGACGTAGCCGGGGATTATACATACCAGCCGGATTTTCTGGCCTATCAGGAAGGTGGTGGACCGCCTGACCTGTATTTAAATGCGGTGGTGGGGCTTACCCGGAAGTATTACGATGCGAATAGGATCCATACGTTGTTTGAAAATATGGCGGAAAGTGCCCTGGTGGATACATTTACCTCCTTGTTCTGGCTGGGAATGGAATTTGTTACCTATCAAAAAGAATTCCCTTCCCGCCCGGTGTTAAAAAACTTGCGGGAAGAGCATGCTCGTAGCTATTTTGCAGGCACCAAGTTGGATAAGCAGGGCGTTGCCCATGAAATGCAGGCCGCCCGCTGGCACGAAGTGCTGGGGGAGGGATTGGATCTTCATGATCCCTGGGCCAAGGGCCTGTATACTAGCTTATGCTTTGATCCATCTTGGACTACGGAAGAACTGTGCCAGCATTTTGAACAACTGACCAAAAAATATTTCGTATCTCACTTCCTTTTGCGGGAAAGCTTGGAAAAGGTTATCATTGGCAAAGGGCTGGGGGATTTTGTGGACTGGCTGTTGCCCCATATTACCCGGAAACAGGAAAGTGTATTTAACTTTTTGTATTCCAAACGGCAGGCCATGGATATTCTGGCAGGAAAAAAGGCCCATAATAGCCTGATGGATATTATTACCGGACAAACGGCGAGTCAAAATTACAGCTATATTGTGGATTGTTTCGGTGCCAGTATCTATCCACCGCAAAAAATGCTGGATATTGACCAGGCCTGGTGTGAGGGGCCTCACCGGGGGTGTCATCTCCACTTTACTAGAGGACGTCTGGGCAGCAAAGGGGCTACGGGAGAAGCTTCCCGCTGGCTGGAAGGGGCGCACCGGCAACGCGCAAAAAATCTTGCGTACTACAAGGACCATGGGGAGCAGTGCCGGAAAAGTATCTTGCGCCTGACAGGGCAATTGCGCAGTGTCATGCGTAGTGCACGGATGCCGCTGCCCGTACCTAGCAAAACGGGAGAGCTGGTGCCCAGCCTAGTCTGGCGGGCCCTGAAAGTGAATGATGACCGGGTCTTTTTGGACAAGGAAACGGTCAATACGCCTGATTTTACCGTGGATCTGATGTTGGATGCCTCGGCCTCCCGGGGAGAGTACCAGCAGGTCATAGCGTCTCAGGCCTATGTGATTGCAGAAGCCCTGCGGCAGTGTGGCGTTCCTTATCAAGTCTATTCGTTTTGCACGTTGCGAAATTATACGGTGTTGACGCTGTTTAAAGACTACCAGGATACAAAACGCTGCACCCCAATTTTTAATTATGTTGCCACCGGGTGGAACCGGGACGGGTTGGCGCTTAGGGGTGCCCGGCAGCTGATGGGGGACTTTACCAGCACGAAAAAAATTCTCCTGATGTTTACGGACGCCGAGCCCAATGATGACAGACCCTTGATGGGAAAAACGGTCTTTGGCTCCACGGAATACCGGGACCACAGAGCGGTACAGAATACGGCAGAAGAAGCGGCAACCTTGCGCCGGGAAAATATTCGGGTGATTGGTCTTGTAAACGGGGAAAGCGGCAAGCAGATGCTTACGGACGCTAAGACGATCTTTGGGAAAGATTATGTGGAAGTCAAAGATCTGGACAAAATGGCGGACAGTGTAGGGAAAATCCTGTGCCGACATATTGAGTCCCTGTAATAGAAAATTCCCTTTTCAGCAAGATCGAAACCTGTTACAATAAAGCAAATCATATAGAAAGAAGGACTCACGATGAGTATTAAAGAATCCTGTGAATGTCAATGAAAAAGTGAACCACTCGCTGATGAATTTTTGAGCCACT
>DXYB01000007.1 GCA_019416065.1 Acidaminococcus sp.
AGAAATTGGGATGCTCTTATTTTTTTATTCAACTTACAAAAATTTTACGCCATGTTGTAAAATCATGACAATGAAAGAACAGCAAACCCTAAAGATCTGCTGTTCTGCTTGCTGCTTATTCTTATTTTAATTCGTAACGCAGGCGATGATAGGGAGAAGCGCCAAAATCCACGCTGTCCGGTTCCGGCCCGGCGCTCACCATTAGATTGATTTCCACCGGAGCGTCCCCGGGCAGATTTCCCATACCCAACGCACAACGGGCACACATCCCTGCTTTCCCCAGTTCTTCCTGCAAATAGGCGGACGCAAAATCCGCTAGTTTAGGATGTTGCAAAAAGTCCGGAGCCGCATTTACGTACACGTTCATTAACAGCACCTGTTGGATGATTTCTCCGCCCTTCAGTTGATTTTTAGCAGCCGTCAGTGCATTTTGTGCAGCCAGTCGTACGGCCTCCTGATAGGACTCCAAAGGCACATTGGCCATTACCTTGCCTTTTTGGATGAGCACGCCGTCTTTACGGGGCGTCATGCCCGCTGTCACAATAAGGTCCCCTGTCCGAACAGCCGGCACATAGTTTCCCTGTGGAATTGGATTTTTCATAGGAATCCCTTGCCTTTCTGCGATTCACGCCTTAGCAAATTCTTTAGCAATCGCTGCCGTTACCGTAAGGAACTGGTCGATATCCCCAAAATCATGGCAATGCAGGGGGGACACCCGAACAAGGCCAGTACGTCCTAATGACTCCACAATGCGTTTAGAATATTCGCTGGTATTAATTCGTTCAAAAACCAGCACACCCCGTTTATCATACTCTTCCCGTAGCGCCGTATACTCCATGCCTCGAATCCCCATGGCCACCACCAAGTCCCGGTTTTCATCCATCGGTCCGTCAAAATACACTTCTACTCCAGGAATCTGGCGCAGCCCGGGAACTTTTTCCGTGCCATCCAGCATCCGCCGCAATAGGCTGCTTTCATGGGCATGGCAGTGCGCAAAGCCTACCACGTATTGCTCCCGCCGATTCTGGGAGTCCGTAAATTTTCTTCCAATCCAGCAGATATAATCCACCATAGCGCTCATGGCTGCAAAATTGGCATGGGGGTACGTTCCTAATTCCCATTCTTTTTCCGGTTTGGCTTCCAGTTTGTCATGGGGGAGCCTAGCCACACGGTCGGACACATAGCCGTACCCGCAGCCCCTAATGCCCATCGCCTTATACGGCGCAATCACAAGGCCATCCAGCTGCAGCGCATGGGCGTACAAAGCCGCATGGGGTGCATGCTGCACCGCATCGGAAATAATATATAAATCCGGTTTGATGGCCCGTGTTTTTTCCACAATTTCTTTCATGGGAAAGACCACACCGGAAATATTGGAGGCACTCATCACACTAAGCAAACAGGTATCTTTATCCACTAATTGAATGATTTCGTCCACATCCACCCCGCCGGTTACAGGGTTGGCCTTTGCCACACGGAACTCTTTGCCCATTTTTTCCGCATAAAACTTGGCGGCATCATAGGCAGAAGGATGCTCAATAGCTGTCGTCACTACATTGGTTCCCGGCACATTTTCAATAATCGCCCGGGTAATGCTGAAGGTGGTTTTGGAAGGCGTTAGTTCTGTAACCAATGCACCCTCACCGGGAGCAGCGCCAAAAATCACTTCCATCAGGTCTTTGATCCCTTTGTCTTTGACTTCATGTAGTTTCATGGATACATCATGATACCGCAGTGGGCAGTCCGGAATCATTTCATATTTGGCCTTAGCATCCACGCAGGCTTTGAGTCGCAGGGAACCACCCGAGTTTTCGAAAAACAGCCGCTTTCTCCCGAAAGGGTTTTCATCCAGATAACAGAACTTGCTTTTAATTTCTTTCTGCAGTTTGGCATCAAACACAAATCCTTTTTCCATAGCACGCCTCTTTCTTTGCTAATACATGCCGTTTCTTTTTATTTACTCCGATACCGTTCCATCACCGTGAGCACCCGGTCAATGGCATCATGGGTATTTTTAGGATCCTGGGAGAAATTTACCCGGAAACTGTGGGTGAACTGAGGCCCAAATTCTGTTCCCGGCGTAATTACCACACCCGTGAGTTTCCGCACGATTTTAGCAAAATCACTGATACTCACATCCATAGGCGGCAGGGTTGGAAAAATATAGCTGCCTCCCTCTGTTTTCCGCACTTTGCAACCAGCATGGCTCCGCACCAGAGCAATCAAATCATCCCGAATGGCCTGGTGTTTTTGGATCCGCTTTGCCAGCCAGCCTTCCGGCTCGTTAAACCAGCAATTAAATACATACTGACAATACCCAGGAGCCCGCAGCGTCACAATGGCCTGGAGTTTTTCCATGCGATCAATAATCCACCGGGTTCCAAATGCGGTTCCCAGACGGAACCCGCTCAAGGATTCTGTTTTGGATGGCCCCATAATGGTCAGCATATTTTCTGGCCGCTCGGCAAGAGGCAGCGCCCGTAAATGGGTGTACGGATGGTTGTCAAAAACCTGCCGGGAATATAATTCGTCCACCAATAGGATGACATGGTACTCTTTTGCCAACCGGGCAATGCCCTTGATTTCTTCTTCAGAATAAATCACTCCGGTGGGGTTATTGGGGTTGGAGAAAAGGAACAATTTCACGCCCTGTTTAAAAGAGTCCTCCAACGCTTCTAGATTTACGCCGGCATTTTGATCCTGCCCCAAATAATCCAGTTTGACAGGAACCAATTCCCCTTCAAAGAATTCTACCAGTTTCCGATTGTCAAAATAGTCCGGCTCCACAATGGCGACTTTATCGCCCCGCCCCACTAGGCAGCCCAATGCTAGGAACAGTGCACCCTGGGTGCCAGGCGTTAAAATCAGTTCTGTTTCTGGATCCACAGGGGCACCGGTAAATGCCGCCAATTTGTTAGCTACATCCCGGCGAATCCCATCACCACCCCGGTATTCTGTGTAGGCAACGCAGCCACCTTTTTTGAACCCCTCCGTAAAAATAGCCAAACTGCCCGGTGTAGGTTCATGGGCGTCCACATCCCCGTGGGAAAAATTGACTGCGGGTCCCGGTAACGGTTCCCCGCGGAGTTCCAGCTTCGTTTCTTTTTGCAAGGTTTCCTGCCCTGGGGCATTATCAATTCCCAACCGTTGAAATTTTTCCGTTAAGATATCCATGGTTATTCCTCCCTCGGTTATGCCTGTTTTTTCGTATGATTCCGTTTTTACATGACGCTTTCTTGTTATCTTTATTATAGGGTAGCTGTCAGCTTTTTCCCAATGCATTGTTTGACAACTAAGTTATACAATTTTAGTTATGAAGATAAATAAAATAACAAGGCTGCATCCTGCATTTTAGCATTTTGTAGCCTTGTTTCATGGTTTTCACTATAGTTTTTTATTTATTATTACGAGGTCTGCTGCTTCTGACAGAAGTTCAGAAACGCTTCCAATACAGGAGATTTGCTGCGCTGCATTTTATAATACAGCTTTACAGGCCGAACAGCCAGCGGATCCGCAATTTTATAGCAGCGCACCCGCTCCGTAGGTTCCAAGGTAAGGATCAGATCTCCCCGTAGAATCACTGCCCCTTTTCCATCAAGGGCCAAAAAATAGGACGTAAGCATCTGATCCATCTGCATGACTACATGGGGTTTGATGCCGGCGTTGCGAAACATTTTTCGGGAGCGAGTATAAGCGTTATTGCCCCGGGTTAATAGAATAAATGGGGTTTTACCAAAAAGGGACAAGGATACAGCCGGACAGTCCACTTGCCACTGTTTCTTCTCTTTTATATCCTGCCAGGAAAGGGCTTTGCCTTTTAGTTTTTCATTGACGGGAAATTCTGCAGGGACCGCCAGTAAAAGCATTTCCGACCCCATGGGCACATAGCCCCATTTCTGTCCGGTGTATTGGTCCACACTTAAAAGGGCATCCAGGTTTCCCTTCCCCAGTTCGTCCAATAGCTCAGAAGAATTTCCTTCTCGGATTGTAATCTCTCCCACATCCGGATATTCCGTTTTAAATTTTCCGGTCAAATCTGGCAGTACGTTGGCGCAGAAATAGGCGGCGCCCCCCACCCGGAACTGATCTTTTTTCACGCTGCGAAAGCTGCGCATCGCCTGGTGGAGAGTTTCTTCCAGCCGTCGTATTTTCAGTGCTGTCCGGATATAGGATTCTCCTGCCGCCGTCAAGGATAGGGGCATTTTCTTCCGATCAAAGAAATTGACGCCGTAGCGTTTTTCTTCTTTTTTCACCAGCGCACTAAGAGCGGGTTGTGTGATAAAAAGGGTATCGGCAGCTTTCGTAAAACTGCGCTTTTCGTACACAGCCAGTACGCATTCCATGCCCCGTTCCATACGCGACTCCCTTTATTGTTTCTCCGGAATAATTTCAATCCAATAGCCATCCGGATCGTTAATAAAATAAATACCCATATCCGTATTCTCGTAGCAGATACAGCCCATCGCCTTATGCTTTGCATACGCCCCTTGGAAATCGTCCACGGCGACTGCCAGATGAAATTCATTCTCCCCCAGGTCATAGGGTTTTGTCCGGTCATGGAGCCAGGTGAGTTCCAGTTCATGGGGCGTGCGTCCTCCGTCTGTCAGATACGCCAGAGTAAATCCTGGTCCTTCAAATTTTCGGGCGACGCTAAAGCCCAACGCCTCTTCATAAAACCGTATGCTCTTAGCCAAATCCACCACGTTAAAATTATTGTGCGCAAACCGAAACTGCATAAAAATCTCCTCCCTCTTTTTTCCAAGTCTATTATACCAAAAGATTGATTAGATTAACCGTTCCAAAGGAT
Organism: Acidaminococcus sp.; assembly: GCA_019416065.1. Lineage (GTDB taxonomy): Bacteria > Bacillota > Negativicutes > Acidaminococcales > Acidaminococcaceae > Acidaminococcus. The sequence continues at coordinate 4,808 of DXYB01000007.1, forward strand.
AGCGGTTAATCTTTTTTACGAGAATCAGGGAAAATATAAGTTGGAATAAATTTGGTACCAAAAATATTTCATAATGAATATTTTTGGTACCAAATTTATATTATATATTCTCAATTTCCCTTGAAAAATATTGCTTCATGGGATATGATGAACGGAAAAGGAGGGTCCATCCATGCTGAAACGAAAAATCAATCAACAACTGGAAGCCTGGAAAAAGCGACCAAATCACCAGCCTCTCATCATCAAGGGGGTCCGGCAATGCGGAAAAACCGCTTCGGTTCTGGATTTTGCCCATTCCCACTATCCCCATACTGTGTATCTTAATTTTTTTGAAAACCCGCAATATGCCCAGATTTTCCAGAACAGCCTGTCTGTTGATACACTGACCATGCTCATGTCAGTCCAGCTCACAGACGCAGTCTTTGAACCAGGGAAAACCGTTATCGTTCTGGATGAAATCCAGGAATGTCCAGAAGCCCGGACGGCCTTAAAGTTTTTTAGTCTGGATGGACGCTATGATGTAATCGCCACAGGATCTCTGCTAGGAGTCAACGGCTATGGAACTCCCAAATCCATCCCAGTAGGCTATGAACAGCTCATGGTCATGTATCCCATGGATTTCGAAGAATTTCTCTGGGCCCAAGGAATCCAGCCAGATGTCATTGATTTTCTCCGCATTTGCCTGGAGAAAGAACAACCTGTTCCCTCAGCCCTGCATGAAAAAATGAGGGAGCTGCTGCAACTGTATACGATTGTAGGCGGAATGCCAGCTGCCGTCCAAAGTTTTGTGGACCGGCACAACCTCCCAGAAGTCCTTTTGCTCCAACGAAATATCATCCATTCTTATGAAGATGACATGGTTAAGTACGCAGAAAATCGGGATAAAGGCCGTATCCGTCAATGCTTTGCTTCCATCCCCCGGCAGCTGGCCAAAGAAAATAAAAAATTCCAGTACTCCGTAGTAGAATCCCAGGGCAACGCGCAAAAATTCGGCAGCTCCCTCCAGTGGATTGAAGATGCAGGCATCATCTGCCGGTGTTATAATCTGTCTCTGCCAGACCTTCCCTTGGAAGGCTATGCGGTGGACAATATATTCAAAGTGTATATGGCGGACACAGGTCTTTTCATCAGTATGCTGGAAGATGGAACCCAGTCAGACATCTTGCACGGGAATATGCTGGGATACAAAGGTGCCATTTATGAAAATTTGGCTGCGGATTTTTTCTACAAAATGGGACGCAAGCTATACTATTTCCATAAGGATTCCGGCCTAGAAATTGATTTTGTCATCCGTTTTAAAGGAAAAGCCACTCTGGTAGAAGTAAAGGCCACCAACGGGTATGCCAAGAGTCTGAAGACCATTCTATCTCAGCCAAAACGCTATCCGGTAAGTCAGGGTATCAAGCTGGCGGATACCCAGCTGAACCGCCAAGGGCAAGTCTTGAACCTGCCTTTTTATATGGGATTTCTGCTGACAGAAGTGTAATGGAGCAGGAAGGACTGCTATCCAGGAACTTCCCCTATGCTATGGCGTCATGGCGTAGACCCCACTTGTATTCTTAGGGAACTATGCTATAATGACTTTGTTATGCGGTTGTAGCTCAGTTGGATAGAGCATCTGCCTCCTAAGCAGAGGGTCGCGCGTTCGACTCGCGCCAATCGCACCAACTTCATACGACAAAAGCCATGTTCCGCAAAAGAACATGGCTCTTTTTGTATGGTTTTAGAATTTATAGGACACGCCCACGTTGACCCCATGGGTCTTGGCGTCATGGTCGCCACTGAAATCCTTATACTTGCTGTCGTTATAGGATACATTGGCTTCCCAGTTGTCGGTAAAGGCATAGCCCACGCCCACTTCATACTGGTTAATGGCATTACCAAAGCCCACTTTGCCCCAGGCTGTGGTTTTATCCGTCAGCGGCAGCCGGCCAATGGCACCTACCTGATAGCCGCTCTTATTGTCCTTGTATCCATGGTGCTTCACATGGTTGCGGACATACCCGCCGAAGCCATATAAATAGGGATTGAACTGATACACCAGGCTCACCTGATGTGACTGCACCGAAGCATCGTCGTTTCCTTCATGCGCAGCATACTGATAGTCCAGCCCTAAATTGTCCGCGATTCCCACAGTGCCGCCAAGGCGATACCGGGCATCTCCGTCATAATCTTTATAATTGCCGTTGCGGTCATTGATTTTTAGTGCCGTACCTACGGTCACATTGGCATCAATCTGGGCAGCGCCAGGAGCAATCCGGGCCAAAGGAGAAGCACTAGCAAAACTTAGGGGCAGTAGACCCAGCGCGGCTGCTGCCAGGATAATTTTTTTCATGGATTTTCCTCCTTTTGTTCTCATTCTTTCACAGGCGTTCCTGCGGTATCTTCGTCTATATAAATTATATTATACTCTATCTTGGCTTTTTTCGCAAAATTTTAGGCAAAAGCCAAATTGCGATGGCACTGGGTTTGTAGTATAATAGATTCAATTTTACGATATTTCTAAGCGTATATACCACGTTTTGCCCAGTTGAAAGGAGACCAGCTATGAAAGTCGGAGAATTTTTGGATATTGTACGGGACGAAACTACAGTCCGGATTTATGCCTATGCGTGCAGCACAGGATGCGATGCCGGCAACGACATGGAATTTACCGATACGGTAGTAAAAGGCACCTTTAAGACCTACGAGCCAACGGTCATGACCGTATTGCGGGATCTGCCGATTGAATATGTCAGCGCCGGCCCCAAACACAATATTGATGTCTTTGTCAGCTTAAACTACAACGACTTTGAAAAATTAGGCAACAGCATCAGCGGCGTCACCTTTGCCTAACCTGCTTTGGCACCTGAAAGAATATAGCGCAAGCCTTGCACCTTTTACCGTGCACGGATTGCGCTATATTTTTTTACTCTCTTTATCGCTAAAATACTTTTACGCCTTTTGCGTTTTCACCGTAACAGCGGCGGCACACAGAGCAATAACAGTGGGAACCACCCAGCTCATTCCCAGGGAATACAGGGGCAGATGGGCATACAGTGACAAAAGTCCTTGTACCACGCCCGTATTTTTTAACACGTCCGGCAAAACTCCCAGCGCATCCCCAAAAGCGCAAATGCTGGCCAGCGCCACCGGCCAGCGATACAGCCGCTTGTTGGCAGTGTGCAGAAAATATTGCACAAAGGAAACCAAAATCAGGGCAATGGCAATGGGGTACAGGAACATCAATACCGGCACTGCCAGCACGATAATCTGGTTAAGCCCCACATTGGCAATCAGAAAAGATGCTCCAGCAAAGAGGCAGCAGTACGTTTCATAGCGGAAAGAATTAGGAAACATCAGGGTAAATGTATCAGCACAGGACGTGGTCAGTCCGATGGCCGTTTTCAGGCAGGCGAACGTAACAATGACAGCCAGCAAAAGGCCACCCACCGTACCAAAATAATGGTGAGCGATCTGGGCCAGGGCAACGCCTCCATTGGCAGATGGTGCAAAACTGCCTACGCTGCTGGCCCCTAGCCAGGTAATCAGCGTATAGATCACGCTCATGAGCACCACCACAATGACGCCGACTTTCACCACTTCTTTGGCGATACTTCCTTTATCCGTCACGCCCAAATCCTTCATGGTATTGATAACCACCACGGAAAACGCCAGCATGGCTAACACATCCATGGTATTATAGCCTTCTTTAAAGCCGGTGAAAAACGCGTGGGCAATATAATCGCCCTGGGGTGCGATCACTCCGGCGCTTGCCATGGGATAGAGCAATGCCATTCCTACCAGAAGAGCCAAAAACACCAAAAAGATGGGGTTCAGTCCCTTGCCGATATAGCTCATGAGCCGGGAGGGTTTTAGGGAAAACAGCAGGGCGATGAACATAAATAAAAAGCTGAAAATACCCAAAGCCAAAGCACTTTCCCCGCCGATAAACGGCGCAATTCCCACCTGGTACGACACTGTAGCCGTACGAGGCTGAGCAAAGGCCGGCCCAATGGTTAAATAGAGTAAAATCGTATAGATCCTGGCAAAGGTAGGATGCACATTACTGGCCAGTTCTTCCAGGTTGCGGCTGCCGGTTAGACCAATGGCCAAAAGCGCCATAAAGGGAAGAAAAACGCCCGTTGCAATAAAGCCCCAGTTGGCATTCCACAGATGGCTGCCGGCCAATTGTCCCATATGAACGGGGAAAATCAAGTTGCCGGCGCCAAAGAGCATGCCAAAGAGCATGGAGCCGATAAAAATACTTTGTGACCGCGTTAATTTTTGCATTGCTGGTCTCCTTTTGTCCATGATATTTTCGTTGCTGTAAGCATTATTTTGCTGTAAGTCCGCCATCTATAGCGATGACAGCGCCTGTCATAAAGCCGTTCAAGGGGGAGAGCACGGCGCACGCCATATGGGCGATTTCCTCGGCCTTGCCAATCCGTCCCAGAGGATAGATGGACGCCATTTCTTCCAGGGTATACCCACCGCTTTTCAGCTGTTTTTGCACCAGCGGCGTTGCCACATCTCCGGGGCACAAACAGTTTACCCGAATGTTCGGGGCAAAATCCAGGGCCCAAGAACGGGTCAGTGCCACGAGGGCGCCTTTTGTCGCTGCATACAAAGCACAGCCGTAATTGCCTTCCAGGGCCGCGTCGGACGCAATGTTCAAAATAGAGGCGTCCTTTTCTGTCAAAAAGGGCAGTACTGCTTTTGTCACAAACACTGTACTTTTCACATTGGTATCCATGAGCCGATTGTACGCCGTCTCCGTCAACTCTGATAGCGACTGCTCCTCGTAGATGCCGGCACAATTGACGAGAAAAGCAATGGGCTGATTCGCATCGCCCAGTATTTTTCCCACCTGTGCGCAGCCAGATAGGGTGCTAAGGTCTGCTTGTACAAAAAAGGCCTTGCCCGATCCCATGGATAGCGTTTGGAGCGCCGTTCGTCCCTTTTCCAGATTTTGCCCCACAAGGGTAACACTCGCGCCGTCCTGTACCAGAAATTTAGCTATCGCAAGGCCAATCCCCGACGTCCCACCGGTAATCACGCCCTGTTTCCCGGCCATTCCATAGTGTTGCACCCTGGTATCCCCTTTCAAACAAAAAAGGAGTATCGTCGAAACGAGACTCCTCTTTCATTGCCTGTTGTTATGTTGTAAAGAGTAGGATCTTACAGTTTCACAACGTTAGCAGCTTGTTCACCGCGGTTGCCAGTGACAACGTCGAATTCAACAGCCTGGCCTTCTTCCAGGGTTTTGAAGCCTTCGCCCTGAATTGCGGAGAAATGAACGAACACGTCGCCGCCATCTTCCCGTTCAATAAAGCCATACCCTTTTTCAGCGTTAAACCATTTTACTTTGCCAGTCATCTTTTACGTGGCCTCCTAAAAAATAATGCGAAAAACGATCCAACTCCTATGTGAGACCATAAAGTTCTACATCAAGTAAGTCCGTCATTCTGTTCTTCATTCTAGCATAACAAAAGGAGAATAGCAAGCAAAAGAATGCCTAATTATTCGGATAAATGTACCCCATACATCCCTAAAAATCCATCCAGCCCTTCTTCCAATTTTTCCTGCAAAAGTGTATAAAAAGGCGTCAACTCCCCTGTTGTTGCATAGACATCCAGCGTTTTAAAATAGCGTTCTGCCGTACGTTTTTTGATGGTCACAGGGGGATATGCATTTTCCAAGAGAACATAATTCATAAGCAGCCTGGCGGTGCGGCCATTCCCATCCTGAAAGGGATGAATGCGCACAAAGTCCGCATGGACCCAGGCCGCTTTTTCTACCGGGTTTGGAAAGGGATCCTGCTCCAAGCGGTAACAGAAATTTTTCATCTCGTCCCATACTTTCCGGGGATTGGGCGGCACGTGACTGGCTCCCCGGATATAAACAGGAACGGAGCGATAAATGCCCTCCACACCGGGCCGGGGCAGCACTTTTTCATGGATATTCTTCAGGATGTCTTCTGTCAGCGGCACCTTATTTTTTACGCATGCTTTCACATACCCCCAGGCAGAGGCATGGCCCTGTATCTCCTCATATTCCCGCACGCTGGTTTCTGCCGGGATAATCCCGTCCGTCAGAATCATTTTGGTTCCCAAAAGGGAAATGGTATTGCCCTCAATGGACGTGGAATCATGGGTAAATTCCACTAGGAAATTTTCTTCCCAATCCTGTTGTTCAAACGCCGTCAGACGGGGCAGGATGGCACGGTATTGTTGCAGTTTTTCCTCCAGCATCGTGCTCACTTCCCTTCCGTTAATTTCTGGTATTGTTGCATCAAGGCGCTGACGCAATCTGTTTCCGTCAGTTTAGTGGAAAAACCATAGGCCTGCATCACCGCCCGATCGTTTTCCTGATGGGCTTTTCGCAGTTCCGGGGGCATGGTCAGCTGGTCGTATAAATCTGCCAGAGAGGAATCTGGGTATAGGGCCCTGGCGTTCAAAATACCCTGGGCAGTCTGCTCAATTTTGGCTTTTTGCTCCGGAGTAGGAGAAGGCCAAGGGAAGTTATTATAAACGATATTTTTTGAGTACCGGTAATCACTTTTCAATCGACCTGCTACAACCCGCATCCACGCCATATGAACATTGGATTCCAGTACACCAAAATGATATAGCGTAGCATTAGGTACAATCTGGACAGAATCTGAAGCAATAACATTTGACGATATGAATCCCATGGGGATATATCTCCGGTTTTCTGAAGAAACACGGGGAACGAGTAAGTATGATGAGGAAGGTTGTCTAATTTCTTGAAACAAAGTAGGTGTTTGAGCACTTTCAATTGTTTGCTTTTTAGGACTTGCCTCACGAAAACGTCTTACATTATTTACTCTTTCCATGATAAATTTTGATGTCCGTAGAATACTAGGAGACACATTTACAAGCCAAAGACAATATCGCTCCTTGTTATTTATAAATTCCGTGGCTCCCAAGACCGGTTTGATATATATGCCAATTTGTGGGTCAATCTCAAGAGCCTGTTTACGTTCATCTGGCGTTAAAAACAAAAAGCCCCCATCCGTTGGTTTATTACCATAAACCATTTCCGTAATATTCATGAGTGGTTCATTTCTGCTTTCGACAAAAACATCAGGAGCATCCATTAAATAGGGGCTTATATTTACTACAACCTGTTTCAAATTCCCGTCATAGATAATTTTTTCATTCTTGCTTCCTTCCTGACTGAAACCAACTATGACACAGTGTACCACTGCCATATCCGACGCTTTACTCTCCCATTTGAAGGTCCGATAGGCAAAGTCAATCTGCACATGGAACCGGTCATAGAGGGGTTTCCATACGCCGGCCACTTGCTCTCCTTGTGTAATGCTGTTGGTGGACACAAACGCCGTGCGAATGGGTGTGTCTTGCATATAGTCTGCAGCTTTGAAATACCAGCCTGCCACGTAGTCGATTTTCCCAGCAGTTTTATAGGGCTTGCCTTTTTCATCCACATAAATGGACAGAATATCCGCCTTTTGTTCCTTACTTTGCAGGCTGTAGCCCCGAAACGGCGGATTCCCCATAATGTAATTCAGCTTGTCTTTGGGCACCACATCTTCCCATTTCATCCGCAAGGCATTGCCCTCCACAATATTAGCATTGGTCTTTAGGGGCAAAAAGTCAATAGCCTGGTGGACGATGCTTTCGGTCTGCTGGAGCATCTGGCTTTCTGCAATCCACAGCGCCGTTTTCGCCACGGTGACGGCAAAATCATTGATTTCGATGCCGTAAAACTGGCTGATGGACACCTTGATGGGGTCATAAAAATCTCCCAGGGTCATTTGCCCGTGGGTATAATCACTGATGGCTTCATTTTCCAGTTTCCGCAGAGACAAATAGGTTTCCGTAAGGAAATTGCCGCTGCCACAGGCGGGGTCCAGGAACCGGAGGGAGGCCAGTTTATCCTGGTAGGCCAAGAGTTTCCGCTTCCGTTCATTTTCCACGGTAAGGGCTTCAATGTCCTGCAATTCTTTTTTCAAGTCGTCCAAAAACAAGGGATCAATGACCTTGTGGATGTTTTCAATGCTGGTATAGTGCATACCGCCGCTACGCCGGGTCTCCGGGTTCAACGTGCTTTCAAACACGGCGCCAAATATGGTAGGGCTGATATCCGCCCAATTAAAGCCCTGGCTGCAGTCTTCCATGATAAGGCCCACGATGGCATCATCCAATCGGGGAATCTCAATCTCTTCATCCGCAAAAAGGCCCCCGTTCACATAGGGGAAGGCTAAGAGGTTCTCATTGGCATAGGGATCCCGGTCTTCCGGTTTGGTATCCAGTATGCGAAAAAGTTGGATTAATGCCTCCCGCACGTTCTGGGAACGATACGCCGCCAGATAGTCATAAAACTGGCTGTGGGAACCGAAAATCCCCGCGTCTTCCGCATAGAGACAGAACACCAGCCGCACACACAGCACATTCAGGCTGCGAAGGCTTTGGGGAGCGGTGGGATCCTTGTATTTTTGCAGTAGGGCATCATACAGCCGTCCCACCAATTTCCCCGCATCAATGGATACCCGCAGTTCTTTGGGGGATACGGTTTTCTTTTCGTCCACCAGGAAATCCAGCCGATACGCTTCTTTCGGCAGATCTTTTAGCAGTAGCTGCTGGGGTTCCCCCTGGGGATTATCCATGTCGTAAATGAGGAATTCCTGGAAGTTGCAGGTAATGACGTATTTAGGGTGCTGGCTCACCGGAAGTTCTGTGATATACCGCTTGGCCTGTTGGAACGGGTTTAGCAGCGACCCATCCGATTGGCGGATGGCAGCTTTTAAATTTTTGTCCCGACCCTTTTGCTCAATCATCACCCGAGTAGAGGGAATCATGCCGTCGATAAAGCTGGTGTGATCCAAATGCACCTGGTCTTCAAAACTGATAAATCGCTCCGGGTGCTCCACACCGTATACGTCCCGCAGGAGAGAAAGCCAGAATTTTTGGCTTTCCCCTTTTTCGTAGCCCTTGTCCTGCCAGTAGTTCGCAAAATCCTGCGCTGCCTGCTTCTTTGCCTGCTCGTTCATGCCCTGCCCTCCCTGGGATTTGATAGGCTTATTATACCATGGAAGCCATGATAAATTTTCAGCTGTTTCATCGCCAAAGTTCACCGTTTTTCTGTCCACCCCTGAGGAGGCGGAGGTATCCACGCTTTGGCGTGGATGGTGGGGGCGCTACTAAGTCTGTACCCTTTGTACCGAGGTAGCAGAATCTGCTAGGATTTTCTTTGATGTTTGTAAGAGATAGGGTCTAAGCAAGGGGAATCCAAACAGTTTGGGGTTCCTTTACTTTTTTTCATCAAGCAACATAACACCTTGGGGCGGATTGTGGTCAATGGCGCCCACAATCGGATGTGGTACGTACGGTTCTTCCAGATAAGCAACGTCTTCTTCTGTAAGTTTTACCTGCAAAGCTTTAACGGCATCATCCAGATAGCGTGCCTTGGTAGCACCAATAATGGGTGCTGTCACACCTTTAGCCCATTCCCAGGCAATAGCAATCTGGGACATCTTCGCATTATATTTTTCTGCCAGCTCCTGCACCCGGTGGACAATCGCCAAGTCATATTCTTCCATCCGGTCATATTTCCCCTGGGCCACACGATCGGTTTTAGCCCGCAAGGTATCGCCTTCCCATGTGCTTCTCGTTAAGTGCCCTGCTGCCAGCGGACTATACGGCATCAAGGAAACGCCCATCTGTTTGCAGATCGGGATCAGTTCCCGTTCATCTTCCCGGTAGAGCAGGTTATAGTGATTTTCCATAGTCTGGAACTGTGCCCACTTGTGATCCCGGGCTGCCAACTGCATATTGTAAAACTGATAGCCGTACATAGCGGAAGCCCCGATAGCACGGACTTTTCCCTCTTTGACTAAATCATTTAACGTTTCCATGGTTTCTTCTATCGGCGTAGCATAATCAAAGCGGTGTATGATATAGAGATCCAGGTATTCTGTGCCAAGGCGCCGCAGCGACCCCTCAATTTCCCGTAAGATAGCCTTCCGGGAAAGACGGCCTTCGTTGAAATAAACCTTGGAGGCAATTACAACCTGATCCCGTGAAACATTCTTTTTCAGTGCTTTTCCAAGATATTCTTCTGAGGTACCAGCGCTATAGCCATTGGCAGTGTCAAAAAAATTAATGCCCAGCTCCAATGCGTGCTTGACGATTGCTTCCGTCTGCTCTTCAGCAAGCGTCCAATCATGCATAGTGCCAGCTTTTCCAAAGCTCATGCAGCCGACACAGAGTTTTGACACGGTAAGATCCGTATGTCCCAATGTTGCATACTCCATAGTATCGCCTCCAAAAATATTACGATTTTATCAATAGACACTTTTTTATTGAATAGAAACATTGTATTTATAATATAATGGACAGGCTGCCACCCCATATCGGTAGAAGGAAGGGGGTGTGTCTGATGAGCCTATTTCTTTCGTTTCTACTCTCTATCACGGCAAGCGTAATCGCCTACTACGTTTGCAAATGGCTGGATAAGAGAAAACACGGCAGCCAGCCTAAGGTCTAAGCCGCCTTCTACCAAAATGGAATAGAAAAACCCGGTGCTGGAACACCGGGTTTTTCTCGTGTCAGATGAACACTTTCTTTCGTCTCGCCTATTGCTATTATAGCATATATTAAGAAATTTTCAAGCTAAATACCCGTCCGGTCTGAACCGAACGGGTATTATTTTTTATTTGGTGGAGACAAGGAGGATCGAACTCCTGACCTCTTGCATGCCATGCAAGCGCTCTCCCAGCTGAGCTATGCCCCCAAACGACTTGTTTAGTATACTGCAAAAAGGGACTTTCGTCAAGTGGTTTTATTCCTGCCGCTCTTGGCTTTTTTCCCCGCTTCCGTTAGGGTAGTCCAGCCGTTTTCCTGTGTCACCAGGCCGTCTTTCATGAGTTTGCCCAGGGCCCGTTTAAAGGCCGCTTTGGAAATACCAAACACGCTGCGCAAAATCTCCGGCGGCGTATCATCGCTATAGGGCATGGTCCCCTGCCGTTTTTGCAAGAGTTCAAGAATCCGGTCGCTGTCAGTAATCATGGCTTTTTCCTTGACTTCCCGCAATGACAGATCCACCCGCCCGTCTTCCCGAACAAAGGTGACCCGTCCGGTTACTTTCTGCCCAAAATCCAGCCGTTCCCCCGGGACTTCTTTCCGGTAAATAAATCCGATATAGCGCTGGGTGGTAAAAATAAAGAACCCTTCCGGCAGGATATTGTACACCGTACCGGTCAGCTGATCCCCGATTTTTACATCTTTGGCAGGGACGCTGGCCCGGAGCATATCTTCTTCCACTCGCATGGTCACCGCTTGCCGGCCGCTTTTATCCCGGTACAATTTCACCCAGACCAATTGATCCGGGGATACGTGCCCCCGCATTTCGCTATAGGGCAAAAATACACCCCGCTCGGCACCGATATCCACAAAGCCGCCTTGCCGGGTCACCGAGAGAACTTTTACATAGCCCAGTTGTCCTTCCCGCATTTTAGGCAGCTTCATGCTGGCGGTCATCCGGTTTTGGGCGTCCAAATACAGGTAGACTTTCACTACATCGCCTACCTGTACAGGATGGGCCCATTGGTGGCGGTGCAGCAGGATATCGTCGCTGGTATTGCCGGTGCCCGCATCCAGGAACGCACCAGCTTCTCCCAAACGGGCCACGGTCAAATCAGCCACGTCCCCTACCCGATAGCGGCCTACCTGTTTTACCGTGACCGGTCCCCGTTCTTTTCTCATGCCTCCGGCTCCGTATAACTTTCACTGGGTGCATCGGCCCACAATTGTTCCAGGTTGTAGAAATTCCGCTGGTCTTCCAGGAAGATATGGGCGACGCATTCACCGTAATCTAAGAGCACCCAGCTGCCTTCCCCATAGCCTTCCTTGTGAGCGGGTAGCCGCCCCTGCTCTGCCAGTTTGTCCTCAATGCCATCTGCAATCGCCCGCACCTGGGTGGTGCTGGGTGCAGAACAAATCATAAAATAATCCGTCATGGGGGAGAGCTCCTCCATATGCAGCAGCAGGATATCCCGGGTCTTTTTATCCGCCGCGGCCTGTGCGATCTGCTGTGCCAATTTCTTACTGGTCATTGTCATACCTCCTTTTAGCTAGTCACTTATACGATTACTGTCCAGGCTCCGATGGGGGATGTGGAGCTTATCCAAGGTCTCCCGGATTTTACGATTGTTGGTGACCCAGTAGCTCACTTCATCGATGGTGGCGAAATCTCCTTCCAGGCTGGCGGTCTCAATGCCCCCGCCGCCAAAAATCCGTACGCAGTTGGCCGCCCGGACCATATCCAAGAAATCCATATCCGTTTTGACGTACTGGGTAGCCGTGCCGATGATAACAGGCATCCGTAAAATATTGCTTCCTGTAAAGGCCTGGCTCCCCAGGGCCTTTAAAAATTTCTGCTGGCGCTCCGCCCGGCCGATATCCCCCATTTCGTCATGGCGGAAGCGGACGTATTCCCCGGCTTTTTCCCCGTCCAAATGCTGCTGTCCTTTTTTCAAATGGATGGACAGATTGGCATAGGGATCCTCATAATTCATGTTTTTCTCTACATCCAGGTCCACGCCGCCCAGCATGTCCACCACCTTGATGAAGCCCTGCCAGTCCACCTGCATGTAATAATTAATAGGCACCTGTAAAAGTTCCTGCACGGTGCGCCGGGCGAGATTGACCCCACCATAGGCATAGGCCGCATTGATTTTGTCCAGCCCGCTGCGCCCTGGAATATGCACCCGGGTATCCCGGGGAAGAGAAAGTACGGAAATTTTGTCGTTTTGGGGATCAAAGCTCACCAGCAGCATGGCATCGGTCCGCTTTGGCACATCGTTGCCAAAGTCATCGCTGTCCCCTTCGTCCGTCCCCAAAAGAAGCACGTTAATCCGCTGGGAAAACGCTTCTTTGGTCAGGGTTTCCTCTTCCTTTTGCTTTTCTTCCACGGCGGCCCTAGGCGCAAAAAAACGGCTATATATGCGCATGCCCGCCAAAAAGCTGCATCCCATAAGCACCAAAAACAGCACAAAAAGAAAAAATACCCTTCCTTTGCGCAGGCGCTTTTTATACTGGCGGGGACTGCTTTCGTCCCGGGAATCTGTATCTGTCATAACCTGTTTTTCTCCTGTCAGCTGTTTTTTTGCCGCAATACCAGTTCGTTATACCCAGACAGGCAGTCCGGATGAATCAGGGAACCCTGGCTGAGCAGGTACTGCATGGTGTGAATAAGGGCCTGCTTCATGCCATAGGGCAGGCTGATGAGCACCTCTTTGCGCAGCTCTTCCACGCCGGCAAAATCCCGATGGGGTTCCACCAAATCCGCCAGGTAAATCACCTGATCCAGTGGTGTCATGTGGGCTGCCCCTGTGGTATGGTAGCGGATGCTTTCCAAAATCTCCGGATCCGTGATTCCAAACTCGGTCCGGGCCAAATAGGCGCCCAATTTCGCATGGATTAAAATTGGCTGGGCTTTTTCAATGGCATCCACAGCAATCCCCAGCTCTGCCGCTTTGTCCACGTATTGTTTGGTGGGAATCTTCCGGGCACAGTCGTGGAGCAAGCCGGCAATTTCTGCTTTGTGTGCATCCACCCCGTAGTGCCGGGCGAGCCTTACTGCCGTTTCACTTACTGCCACCACATGATGAAACCGTTTTTCCGGCAGTTCCTGTGCTAGACGGCGAATCATTTCTGCTTTTTCCATCCCATCCTCCTGTATATAAAAACAAGACCCCTACCGACGGTAGAGGTCTCTCTGTTCGATGTATTCCGCTACTGCCTGGGGAACCTGATCCCCGATGGATTTTCTTTCTTGAATGCGCTGCCGGATGTCCGTAGAAGATACCTCCACTTCCGGAGTATCCACCCACAGCAGCCGGTCCAGGCCCTGCTGCCGCAAAAGGGCACTCACCCGTTTTTTATAGGGGGCAAACCCGGGCCGGGCCGCCGCCGCAAAAATTGCCATACGCATGCTGTCCTGAATCCGGTACCAGCCGCCCAGCTGTTCCGCCGCATCCGCACCGATTAAAAAGTATAGTTCATACACCCGGTGGAATTTTCGATACAGCTGCCGCAAGGTATCATAGGTATAGGACACTCCGCCCCGTTTCAGTTCCCGGATGGAAATCAGAAAGCGGGGATTTTCTTGCACCGCCAGGCGCAGCATCGCCAGACGATCGCTGTCCGGCGTGTGTTCTTCCTGCTGCTTAAACGGGGAGATATGATCCGGGATAAAGAGCACCCGATCCAGCTGCAGTTTTTCTTGCATCACACGGGCCAGCATCAGATGCCCGTTGTGAACGGGGTCAAAGGTACCCCCGTAAATTCCCAGCCGCAGCCGTCCCATAATGTCCCCCTTTTGTACTGATTCCCGTTCATTATAGCAAGGAACGGCAGGGAACACAAGAAAAAAGCGGTGACATTTTTGGTCACCACTTCTTTTTTAACGGCAAAGCTGCCGATTTCTGTTTTTATAATAGACCAGTGTCAGGCCGGCCTCATCAGCCAGGCGCTCTGCCACAGCAAAATCCCGTCCCACATGTTCTACATAGTGGGCATCGCTGCCTAAGGAGGCATACTTTCCTCCCAGCTGGTGATAACGCCGATACAGCTGCAATAGCGGTGGAAGCACTGCTGGATCCCCCAGGCGGCGGGTATTGATTTCAATGGTTTTATCCTGGTCAATTAAGAGCTGGAACACCTTGTCCCACAGGTCCGGATTCTCCTCGTAATGTAAATTGGGATCTTCGTAGGGCATGTACCGGCAAATATAATCAATATGCCCGTAGGTATCAAAATCCGGCCGCTGCATAAGGCACGCCACAGAGTCCTCCAGGTACGCTTTGACCGCCTGTGCTTTGGTCAGGCCCTCATAGGTAGTCGGCTCATACATATCCAGGTGTTGGAAGCAGTGCATAGAGCCTACCACTTCGTCAAAAGGGTGAGCCGCTGTCATTTTCCGGTCGGCTTCAATAGTATGGGGCTGGATCCCCACCTCAATCCCCAAGAGCACCCGCTTACTGCGAAACGGGTCATCTTTTTGGAAATAGTCGTCGATATCAAAGATAAAACTTTCCGGATTGGTGGGATAGTCCCGGTCCCAATGTTCCGTCAGGATCATACCCAGTCCTAATTTTTCCGCTGCCTTTATGGCGCCCTGCAGCGTCATTTCCGCATCGCAGGAATAATCCGCGTGCATATGGGTATCAAACAGCATCGTGCTCACCTTCTCCTAGACGTTAAACCGGAATTCCACCACGTCCCCGTCCTGCATCACATAGTCCTTGCCTTCTAGCCGGACCTTTCCTGCTTCTTTGGCCGCTTGTTTGGAGCCATATTGCACCAGATCGTCATAGGAAACAATCTCCGCCCGGATAAATCCCTTTTCAAAGTCGGAATGAATTTTTCCGGCAGCCTGGGGTGCTGTAGAGCCCTGTACAATGGTCCAGGCCCGTGATTCCATTTCCCCGGCAGTGAGGAAGGTTTGCAGCCCCAATAGTTTAAACCCGGCTTTGATGAGACGGTCCAGCCCCGCCTCGCTTAAACCTTCCATTTCCAGGTATTCCTTGGCTTCGTCTTCCGGCAACGCTGCAATATCTTCTTCCACTTTGGCAGAAATCACAATTACTTCCGCCCCTTCCTTGCGGGCATAGTCTTCCAGCGTTTTTACATAGGGATTGGCGGACCAGTCGGCGGCTTCGCTTTCTGCTACGTTAGCCACGTACAAAATGGGCTTTAGCGTCAAAAGCTCCAGTTCCTTCACAGCTTCTTTTTCCTCGTCCGTCAAGCCCATGGCCCGGGCCGGGACAGCGTCCCCCAGTTTTTCAGAGATTTTTTTCAGGATCTCTGCCCGCTGCATGGCCTTTTTATCCCCGCTTTTGGTCAGCTTCTGCACCTTGGTCAGCTGCTTATCCAGACTTTCCAAATCTGCTAGACACAGTTCTGTATTGATGATTTCTATATCCCGTACCGGGTCAATAGAACCTTCCACATGAGTGATATTGCCATCTTCAAAGCAGCGTACCACTTCCGCAATGGCATCTGTCTGCCGGATATGGGAGAGAAATTTATTCCCCAGACCTTCGCCTTTGCTGGCACCCTTTACCAAACCGGCAATATCCACAAACCGCATCCCGGCCGGGACGATCCGCTTGGAATGAAACAAGTCGCTTAACACCTGCAACCGAGGATCCGGCACGTCCACCACGCCCACATTAGGCTCAATGGTACAGAACGGATAGTTGGCCGCCTCCGCTCCAGCCTTGGTGATGGCGTTAAACAAAGTGCTTTTTCCCACGTTGGGGAGCCCTACAATCCCCATTTCCAAATTCGTTGAACTCATGACTGTCGCTCCTTATTGCAAAATAATTCTCATTATAGCATATTCTTATATGTTACGTTTCCGCCAAGTGAAGCCGAAACTTTTGCCCCCCGTGCAAATACTCCAGCAAAAACTGTTCTTCTTCCGGGATCTGCCCCAGCACATTCACGTTCCGGTCACTGGGAAGCTCCGTTTTACAGATGGCTAGCTCCCCCTTATAGCGCCCGTACCCCTCATTATCCAGGATAACCGTACCCCTGTGGCAACGGCCATAGTCTAGGGCAGGAATGGCATGGTCTTTCCACAGCGCCCGGCTATTGGTGGTGCGAATAACTTCTTCTGCTTCGTCCGGCCGTATTTCATAGACATGCTGTGCCAATATATCGTCAATCCCTGGGCGGAAACAGGGAATCCGCAGCGTAAGTTCCAGGATCTCCCCACTGCATGCAGCGACTTGTATTAGCTCCTCCACACTGGGCGCGCCGTCGCCAAAATACACCATGTCAGTACCTAAGAGTGCCAGGTGTTTCATGGCAAGCGCCGCTTTTTTATTCCGATCTTTCTCCAGCGTAGGTAGGCCTTGGAACAGGGGACCGCGCCGCCCCGTTTGACTAGGAATAAAGGCCCCTACCCGGATGCCCCTACGCTGAAGCATCCGAGTCTGCCGGCTGTAAAATGTTTCGGAAAGGCCGGTATGGGGGTGGGGATAAAAATTGTGCAACGCTTCCACCTGGGATAGAACCACCCCGGCGCTTTCATAGGCAGATAGGGCCCTTTCCGTGATACAGGACGCATTCAATACCAGAGTCTTCTCTGGATAGCGTTGTTGCAGGGCCGCCACCATGTCCGGTGTAAACCCATCATCCAGCCGGAGGTGAGTGAGGCCCACCGGGATCTCTCCTCCGGGCACAAGGTCCCCGATAATAGAAAAATGCCGCTCCGCCGCCTGCTGCAGCAGCATTTTCATCTGCTGCCGAAAAAGCTCCGGACTGGTTTCTGGAATATGGAAGGAACAAAAGAGCCGGGTATACCCTAGGGCCCTGGCCCGATCCAAAAATGGCGTCATATCCGTTGGCCCTCCGCCACTAAGCCCTGGGTACAGGGAAAGCCCAATATCCATCACGCCTCCTCCGGGTCATCAAACCCGATCAGCCATGTCGCCACAAATCCAGCCCCATACGAAGCCAAAAGTCCTGCAAGATACACGGGGATATCCGTGGTGCTGGGAGCCAGCGGCAGCCCAGAGATGCCCAGGGCCATAGCCCCGACTCTTCCAAAAGCCTGCACGGCGCCCCCTATAGCTCCGCCGATACACGCCCCAATAAAAGGTTTTCCTAACGGCAGGGTCACGCCGTAAATAAGAGGCTCCCCCACCCCTAAGAGCCCCGCCGGAAGGGCGGAAGCCACCACTTTTTTAATCCGGGGATTTTTCGTTTTCACATACACGGCAGCAGCCGCTCCCACCTGTCCGCCGCCCGCCATAGCTAAAATCGGCAGCAGCAACGTATAACCAAAGGTGTGAATCAATTCCGCATGAATGGGGGTCAGTCCCTGATGGATGCCCAGCATCACAAGGGGCAAGAAAAATCCGCCCAAAAGGGCGCCGGTAACCGCTCCGCCTTGTTCCACTGCCGTTGTGGCCCCATAACCGATCGCATCCGCCAAAAAGCCGCCCACAGGCTGGAGTACAAAAAAAGTGCCCAGTGCCATAGCTCCCAAGGTTATAAAGGGGGTCAGGAATAAATCCAAGCTAGCCGGCACCAATTTGTGCAGCCGTTTTTCCAAAAGCGCCCCCAGCGCCGCCACCAAGAGTACGGCTGCCACACCGCCCCGGCCCGGCACCACAGGCTCTCCGTATAAAACAAGCTGCACCCCGGGATGGGTAATCAGCGCCCCCAGGGCGCCGCCTAAAATTGGCGTACCACCAAACTCCTTAGCGGTATTCCACCCTACAAACAGGTTCATCCCCCAGAATACGGCGCCACCCGCCGCTTGCAAGACTTGAAACAGCACCTGTTGGGACAAGTCTGGGTCCAGCCGCAGAAAAAAATTGCATAATCCGGTCAACAGACCACACCCAATAAAACCTGGAATCAGCGGCACAAAAATCCCCGCAATCTTTTTCAAAAAGCGTTTGCCCGGCGTATTATTTTTCTGCCGCACTGCCGCATGAAGAGCCGCTCCATCTCCCACGCTAAACCTTTTTTCTTTTTCCGGGGCCGGGGCCTTTTCTGCCGCAAGCAGGGCCTGATAAACCTCTGTGACGGGGCCTACTTTCTTAGGCCCCAGGACAATCTGCAGCTCCGTTCCGGACAGATTCACTCCTAGTACACCGGGCACTTGTTTGAGCGCTTCCAGATCAATGGCAGGACTAACGACTTCCAAGCGCAGCCTGGTCATGCAATGGTACGCTTTTTGTACATTGCCATCAGCACCTACCAAGGCGAACAGCTTACAGGCCAGCTCCTCATTTTCCATGGCTGCGCTCCCATTCTTCCACAGCCTTGCGGGCACTGCCCTGATTATGGGCCAGCCTCATCCGGGCAGTTTCCCTGTTGCACCCAGTTACGGTGCAGATAATTTGTATAGCCCTCTCCAGGAGTTTTTCGTTAGTGGCCTTTACGTCGATCATCAAATTGCCACGCACTTTTCCCAGCTGTACCATGACGCCAGTAGTCAGCATATTCAGTACCATTTTAGTGGCCGTCCCAGCTTTCATACGGGTAGAACCGGTAATCACTTCCGGCCCTGGCAAAACGGTGAGCAAAAGATCTGCACAGGCCGCCATGGCCGCATTTTTGCTGCAGCACAATCCCAGCACGAGACAACCTTGGGCTTTGGCTTCCCGCATCCCTCCCAGTACGTAGGGCGTGCGGCCGGAAGCGCTGATCCCCATCACCACATCCACCGCGTCTAGGTCTTTTTTCCCA
The DNA here is from genome assembly GCA_019416065.1 of Acidaminococcus sp. GTDB lineage: Bacteria > Bacillota > Negativicutes > Acidaminococcales > Acidaminococcaceae > Acidaminococcus. Next base: position 24,049 of record DXYB01000007.1, read on the forward strand.
ATATCTTTCCGACCTTGTTCCTCGCTGTCTTCTGCTCCTTCTTGAGCCCGAAAGATGGCATCTGGGCCGCCGGCGATCAACCCCTGCACCATATCCGGGTCCGTGCTGTAGGTAGGCGGACACTCCACTGCGTCCAAAATACCCAACCGCCCGGACGTACCGCTCCCCATATAGAACAAACGGCCACCTTGCTGCAAATGATCCGCCACCAGATTCACCGCCTGGGCGATTTCCGGCAGAATTTCCTGTACTGCATCCGCCACTTTATGGTCTTCCTGGTTAATCAGCGTCACCAGTTCTTCCGTAGAAAGAGTATCAATATCCACGGAGGCAGGGTTCCGCTGTTCCGTGGAGAGTTGCTCCAGATCAATCATCCGCTTTCCTCTCCCATCATGCTATAATAAAGGCTGACACGGACCACAAAGGAGGTCGCCATGAAAGCCATTGTCAATGGTAAACTTATTTTACCACAGGAAATCCTTACGGGACAAACCTTGTTATTTGACACCCGTATTTTCCGCATCACCCCCGTCAAGAAGGAGGAGTTTCCTGCCGGCACGGAGTGTATTGACGCCAAAGGACAATACGTTTCTCCCGGTTTTATCAACCTGCACGTCCACGGCATCGGGGGAAGCGATACCATGGACGGCACGGAAGAAGCCTTAAAACAGATGAGCCAGATTCTTCCGGCGACCGGTGTAACTGGATTTTTGCCCACCACCATGACGGAAAGGGAAGATAAAATCCGCGCCGCCCTGAGCAATATTGCTGCTTGCGCAGAAAAAGGCTTTCCTGGAGCGGAAATTTTAGGGGCCAATATGGAAGGCCCTTTTATCAGCGATATCTATAAAGGCTCCCAGGAAGTGAGCCATATTCAATGCGCCCGTTGGGAGCTTATAGAGCCCTATAAGAAATGGATCAAGCTCATCACCCTCGCCCCGGAAAAGCTGGAAAATCCAGCGGCTTTTATCCGTCGCTGCCGAGACAGCGGCATCCTGGTGTCCCTAGGCCACAGCAATGCCACCTATAAAGAAGCAGCCGCTGCCTATGCCGCTGGAGCCAGCCACATCACTCACCTGTTTAATGCCATGCGGCCACTTCATCATAGGGAGCCGGGCCTTGTGGGAGCCGCACTGACATTGCCCTTTACTTGTGAACTTATTTGCGACGGCATCCATATCCATCCCGCTGCCATTGCGCTGGCGGTAAAAGCCAAAGGGCCTGATGGTATCATTCTCGTCACCGATTCCCTACGGGCCTGTCTGATGGGAGACGGGGAAAGTGAACTAGGTGGCCACAAGGTCTGCGTAAAAGGCCTTCGAGCCACCTTGCAGGATGGGACACTGGCGGCCAGCGTACTGCCCATGCATCTGGGCGTTAAAAATTTAAAAGCGTTTGCCCACCTTTCCCTTCCGGAAGCCGTACGTGCCGCTTCTCTCAATCCGGCGAAAGAGCTTGGCCTGCATGACCGGGGCTGTTTGGCCGAAGGAAAACGAGCGGATTTGGTGATTTTTGATGAAACCTTTACCATTTCCCGCACCTACGTAAAAGGAGCCTGCGTGTACCAACAATGATACACGCAGGCTCCTGTCGTATGGATAACCTGGTTAAATGGCAACTGCCATCCGGTCTTCTAATCCCAAGGCTTCCCGCACTTCTTCCCAAATCACAGTCCTGGCTTTTCTAAACCCGTTAAAGGTGGTAGCCGATGCCGAGGTATAGGCCCCGCACACCGGTACTAAAAGCAGATCCCCTACTTCCAGCGGCTGGGTCATTTTCCCCCGGAACATAATATCCAGGGAATCACAGCTGGGTCCGGCAAACGTGGCTCGGATTTTCCGTTTTCCCTGCTTGAAACTGATCAGCTTGTAATCCCACTGGTCAAAAATCACGCCGGAAAAAGTGCCATAAATCCCGTCATCCAGAAAATACCAGGTCTGTCCATTCCGAGCGTTCACTCCAATGACCCGGGTGATCAAGTTGACCGCCGTACCACACATATAGCGTCCCGGTTCGGCCCAAATCTCCAGATCCGGGAAATCTTCGTCCAAACGGGCAGAAATTTGTGCTAGCATAGCCGAAAGGTTATAGTGAATCCCTGTTTCCGGAATGGGAAATCCTCCGCCGATATCCAGAACCCGCATGGAAAGGCCCGCTTTTCTGGCTTCCTTCATCACGCCTTTGGTCACGTCCATGGCATGAAAATACGGATCGGCCACCGTCACCTGGCTGCCCACATGAAAGGCAATGCCGGCTACATCTAGTCCGGCTGCTTTGGCTTTACGCATAAGGTACAAGGCTTTTTCCCGAGGTGCACCGAATTTCTTATTCAGATCCACGTGGGCTTTAGGATTATCGATCCGCAGCCGCAGCAGCACCTCGGCACCGGGACAATGGGCCGCAATTTTTTTGATTTCGCTTTCACTGTCAAACGTCATCCGGTACACGCCGGCATCGTTACAGGCGGCAAACCCGGCATCCATTTTAATGGGGTTGGCATAAATCATCTTTTTGCCATCCACACCCAATTGTTGCAGCGTGCGGATCTCCCCATCACTGGCAACGTCAAAACTGGCTCCTTTATTGATCATAAGCTCCAGGATCCTGAGATCCGGGTTAGCTTTCATTGCATAGTGAATTTCCATTCTAGGAAAATATTTGTGGAGCAAATCATAGTTTTTCTCAACCTGTTCTAAAGAAAGCACCAGCAGCGGCGTCTCATAGCGTTCTGCCAGACTGGCAACGGCTTCCTGGGACAATTGGAAAAAACTTTGTTCGTTCATGATCAATCCCCCTTTGGGCCCTCTAGTGGCCTCTTGATTCGTTCTTCATTATACACTACTTGAAAGAAACTGCAAGAGGAAAATGAAGGAAATTAAAGGAGATTTGAGGAGTTTGGAGAAGAACAAAGAAAAATATGCATTGTATCTGTTTTAATCAAAAATCTGCACATTTTTCGCTTTTGGCTGAAATAAGGCGTATATAAGCGTATGAGCCCGTATAGAATACCTTCCCACAAAGAAAGCACCCGCTTTATCCGGCGGGCGCTGTAATTTTATTCAATTGTGACAATCGTTACTTTTTTTACAGGCCTTTGATGACATCGCAGCCCATATAAGGACGGAGCACTTCCGGTACGACCACGCTGCCATCGGCCTGCTGGTAATTTTCCAGGATGGCCGCCACGGTACGGCCTACCGCTAGTCCAGATCCGTTCAGTGTGTGAACATATTCCGGTTTGCTCTGGGGATCCCGGCGGAACCGGATGTTGGCCCGGCGTGCCTGGAAGGCTTCCGTATTGGAGCAGGAAGAAATTTCCCGATACTTGTTCTGCTGCGGGAACCACACTTCAATGTCATAGCACTTAGAAGCAGAAAAGCCCAGATCCCCGGTGCACAGGCATACTACATGGTAGGGTAGTTTCAGGGCTTTCAAAATGTCTTCCGCATTACCCACCAGTTTTTCCAGCTCTTCGTAACTGGTTTCCGGGGAGCAGAATTTTACCATTTCCACTTTGTGGAACTGGTGCTGCCGAATCAATCCTCGGGTATCTTTTCCGGCACTGCCGGCTTCGGCTCTAAAGCAAGGCGTCATAGCCGTCAGATACACAGGCAGCTGGCTCCCGTCTAAGATTTCATTCCGGTAGTAGTTGGTAAGAGGCACTTCCGCTGTAGGAATCAGGTACATATCCTGCCCTTCCACTTTGTACATATCTTCATGGAATTTCGGCAATTGCCCGGTTCCAGTCATGGATGCCGTATTTACAATATAGGGCGGGATCACTTCCAGATACCCGTCTTTTTGGGTATGCTGATCCAGCATGAAATTATACACGGCCCGTTCCAGCCGTGCACCGGCTCCTTTATAGTAATAGAAGCGGGCACCGGACACCTTGGCGGCCCGTTCGGAATCCAAGATTCCTAGGTTTTCCCCGATTTCCCAATGGGCTTTGGGCTCAAAGGAAAATTGAGGCAGTTCTCCCCATTTCCTGACTTCCGGATTTTCCGTATCATCCTTGCCCACCGGCACATCCGGCGCTGGCATGTTGGGGATGGTGAGCATCACGGCCTGGAGCTCATCTTCCACTTCTTTTAGCTGGGCATCCGCTGCAGCGATTTTATCCCCCAGGGTCCGCATAGCAGCAATCTTTTCCGTGGCATCCTCGCCTTTTTTCTTCAACTGGCTGATTTCTCCACTGACTGCATTCCGGGTGCTCTTATCAGCTTCTACTTCCTGAATCAGCGCCCGACGCCGCGCGTCCAGCTCCTTAAATTCTTTCAAATCCACTTTAGCATGGCGGTTTTGCAAAGCCTGGGCAACTGCTTCCGTGTTGTCCCGGACAAATTTCAGATCTAACATACCCATACCCCCAAAATATTTACAATTTACCATTCATTATAGCACATGCACCCAAGAAAGGCACTATCTTTACAACGGGATCCCCTCTTTTTGGGCAAGGCCTCGGAATACCGTCTCCATATTTTCTTCTATAGCCAGTGTCTCTGCAGAAAGATGCACCTGCAATGGGTCCCGGTTTAAGATCACCAGGCGTTTTCCGTGAAAATAATGGATAAACGAAGCCGCAGGATACACCGTAAGGCTGGTGCCGGCAATCAGCAGGAGATCCGCTTGGGAAATGGCCTGCACTGCTTGTTCCACGGCTTTTTCTGGTAGCATTTCTTCATATAAAGTAATATCCGGCCGGATCACCCCGCCACAGGTACAGTGGGGTACCGGTTCTGTAGAATCAAAAATAGCCCCCGCAGGATAGGTCTTACCACATTGCATGCAATAGTTTCGCAAGGCACTGCCATGGATTTCATAGACCTTTTGGCTACCGGCTTTTTGGTGCAGTCCATCGATATTCTGGGTAACAATACCCAAAAGTTTTCCCCGTTTTTCCAGCGCGGCTAAATAATAATGGGCTGCATTGGGCTGAATCTTCCGGGTATCCAATTTCTGCCGATGAAATTCAAAATACACCTTTGGCTCGCTTACCAGGCAACTGTGGCTCAGCAGATATTCCGGCTGGTACTTGTCAAAGCGGATATCATGCTGGTTATATAACCCATCCTTACTGCGAAAATCCGGGATCCCACTGGCAGTGGAGACTCCGGCTCCCCCAAAAAATGTAATCTTTTGGGCATCCTGGATCCAAGTGTCCAAGGTGGCAATCTTCTTTTCAAATTCCTGCCCGTCCATTTTTACGGCCTTCTTTCTTATTTTTTTCAAGACTCTGCGCCATGTGATCCAGCATCGCCTGCTGGTCTTTTCCCGCTGCGACTTCAAAATCCAAAGAGAGCAGCAGTCCATTTTTTACAAACACATAGCTTGTATCCAGTGCATTCGGGGTACGGACCTCCTCCACCATACAGGGAAGGTCCCCTACTTTGGTGAAAAAGGTACGGTTGGATAAAAGCGTCCCGTGGGGACGTTTTTCCCAAAAAGATTTTTCCCGCTGTGCCGTCATCACCTTTGCCAGATTTTCCGCATCCTGGGTAGACAATCCTTCCAGGGATTCAGGCAGGGCCGCATACTCCGGCAGTTTGGACAAGGGCTGGTAAATCACGCCAGTCATAAGCTTGTCATCCAAGTGTAGCTGCAGCAAGCTATGGGGATCTCCCGCTGGTGCCTTTTTTAGAAGGTCCACGCCGCCATAAGGGATCTCATAGGAAAATGCACTGCCGGGAATCTCCACCCGTTCATAGGCAGGAGGGATTTCCAGACTGTCCAATACAGTTCGGATTTCTGGCGGGGTATCGCCTCTGCCAGATTCCGGGGAGAGAAAGCTAAAACTGTATAGGGTTTTCCGATCCCCGAAAAAATAGCGTTCTTCCTGTTTTCCCTTTTCTTCCTGCTGGACATGAACGCAGGGCATACCAGCAAAAGTTTCCCGGCTATGTTGCAGTACATGAATTCCTTTCACCCGGGCTTCTTCCAGGTAGGATTTTAGCGTCACGCCCAGCATCAGCTCCCGGCTACGAAAGGGTTGGGTATCAATTTTTCCATCTTTTTCTGTTTGCATCTTGGCCCCACTGGCGGTGTAAACAAAAAGTTCTTCTCGCCGCCTGGCCCGAATCATCACGTCTTGCCCTTTGCTCCCCCGGGTAAAGATTCCTTCCAGCACAAATCCTTGGGGCAAGGTAAAGCGCACGCTATGCAGCGGATCTAGGACTTGTCGTTCCGGGAGCACAGCGGCAGGAAACCGTTCCCAGGCAAGCTGTTGCAAATCTTTTACGGGAAGGGGTACGGGCGATGCTTCCGGCACTTTTTCTGCAAAAGTGGGGACAGGCAATAAAAATAAGAGCAAACTCCCCCCTATAACAATCTTCTGCCAAATTTGCCCCATAGCCCTCTCCTTTATGTACCATTTTACTAAGTAACTCTACTTATTATACGGTTTTCTTTTGCAGAGCACAAGAAAAAGCGCCCCTAGCCACAAGTTGCGGCTAAAGACGCTTTGCTGCAGCAGCTTAGGCGATAAAATCGCCGTTCATATCCACCAGTTTGCCCGGGTTCATAATGTTGTTGGGATCCAGGGCGTGTTTGATGGCCTTAATCAGTTTCACTTCCCCATCGGGCGTGCAGCGGGCAAATTCTTCCAGTTTCTTGTAGCCGATGCCGTGCTCCCCGCTCATTTTGCCACCTAGGGCATAGACACGGGGGAACAGATCCGCATGGAAGGCTTTGATGGTCTTAAACCAGTCTTCCGGGGACAGGCCGTATTTATTAAGGGGCAGCACATGGATATTGCCATCGCCGATATGGGCCACGGTCACCGCATACAGGTGATACTTCTCCTGCAGTTCCGGGATCTGTGCCACCATTTCCGCGATACGGTCCAGGGGCACCACAAAGTCCTCTGTCTGGAACATTTTATCAATATTCCGGGCTGCCTCTGCAAATTCCTTACGAACTTTCCAAATCCGGTCATCTGCCTCAAATTCATCCAGGGAACCGTTTTCTTCAGCCAACTGGCACAATAGTTCCATCTTCCGGTCGGATTCTTCCTGATTGAAGGTTTCTACCGTCACGATAACGTAGCAGCAGCCTTCTTTTACATGGGGCATTTCCATATTGTCCAGGTATTTACAGGTCATGTCAATAGCGGAATTTCCCATGTATTCAACAGACGTGGGTTCAATCCCGGCTTTCAGGATCTTGTTGGGCAAAGCAAAGGCTTTTTCATCGTCATCAAACACACACACCATATTAAAGGAAAAGGGCGGCAGGGGACGGAGCTTTACCGTGACTTCTGTGATAATGCCCAGCGTTCCCTCACTACCGGCAAATAATTGTTCCAGTGCAAGACCGGTAGAACATTTTTTTAGCCGAGCCCCCACATCTACAATATCGCCGATGGGCGTGACCACTTTCAGGGCATAAATCTGATCCCGGGTAGTACCATACCGGACGGCTTTATTACCACCGGCGTTATTGGCCACGTTGCCACCGATCTGGCAGCTTTCCGCACTGGAGGGATCTCCGGCATACATCACGCCATGGGCTCTGGCTTCTGCCTGGAGCTGGCCGGTAAAGACACCGGTTTGCACCACGGCATATAGATTGTCCGCATCCAGTTTCAAGATCTGGTTCATCCGCTGCAGTTCTACTACAATGCCGTGATAAATAGGAATAGCGCCGCAGGCAACCCCAGTACCTGCAGAACGGGGGGTAATGGGAACCCGGTACCGATTCGCCAGTTTCACTATTTCTGCCACTTCTTCCGTTGTACCGGGAAAAACCACCACTTCTGGTTTCTTGAAGAAATGGGGATTGCCTTCTTCATCGGTCTGGTACTGTTCCAGATACTCCTCCTCTGTTTTTACGTAGTGGTCTCCCACCACTTCCTTTAAGGCTGCTACCAATTCCGGCGTTACAGGATTGTACATTACATTCATGCTATTCCCTCTCTTTTCCTTTACTCTGTTAGTTTTTTCTTGAAATGTCTTTTAAAATTAAGTTGATGTTTCTCAGTATACCACATTTTGTATACTTGTAAAGAAAAAGGCCAAAAAAATTCCCGAAAGTATAACTTTCGGGAATTTTTGAAGGGATACTGTTTAGTTTGATACAAGACCTAGCTTTATCAGTCTTGGACAGGTTTATCAGCAATATCCAGAATGCCACGGTCACATTTCTTAGCCCGTTTCCAGAACAGGCAGAAAGCCACGATGGCAAACACAATACCAATGGGATAGGCCACAGAATAGCTTATTTCCAGGCCTTCCTTGGCCACCAGGATGTAGGTGCTGGATACAGCGCTCATGAAGGTAGCAGGAATAATCGCAATCCAATAATTGCCGTGGTTGGCATACAGATACATACCGCCGGACCACAGTACAAACATGGCCAGCGTCTGGTTGGTCCAGGAGAAATATCTCCACAGGATGTTGACATCCACCTGGGTCAAAACGCCGCCCACCAGAATAATGGGCACAGCCAGTTTCAGCCGGGCAGCCAGGGTGTGCTGGTCAATCTTGAACCAGTCCACGATGGTGTACCGGGCAGAACGGAAAGCAGTATCTGCAGAGGACACCGGGCAGGCGATAACACCGATCATAGCAATAATCGTTCCTACGCTGCCCATCAGGCCGGAGCAGATATCATACACCACGCCGCCAGCGCCGTGATATTTAGCCAATGCAGTGGTCAGCCCCTGAGTATCCCCGTAGAAAGAAGTACCGGCAGCGGCCCAAATCAGAGCAATAATGCCTTCCGCCACCATAGCGCCGTAGAAGATCTTATGGCAATCCCGTTCACTCTTGATGCAACGGGCCATAATCGGGCTTTGGGTAGAATGGAATCCGGAAATAGCACCGCAGGCAACGGTAATAAACATAATCGGCCAAATCGGCGTTCCTTTCGGGTGCATGTTCACCAGTGCGATTTCCGGCACATGGAACCCTTTTACAAACAGCATGGAGCCAACGCCCACAGCCATAAAGATCAGGCACAGCCCAAAGAACGGATACAGTTTGCCAATGAGTTTATCCACAGGCAGGAAAGTTGCGCAGAAATAATAGATCAGTAAAACACCCAGCCAGAAGTTGTAGCTGAGCGGAGAGATCTTCGTCAGCAAACCGGCAGGGCCAGTAGTAAATGCAACACCAACCAGGATCAACAGCACAACGGAGAACCCACGCATGATATGCTGCATGGTAGGCCCCAGATAACGGCCCACGATTTCGGAGATGGAAGCCCCATCATTCCGTTCGGACAACAGTCCAGAAATAAAATCGTGCACGCCACCAGCAAACACGGTCCCAAAAGTAATCCACAAAAATACGGCAGGCCCCCACTGTGCACCCTGCAGTGCACCAAAAATAGGCCCCAGCCCGGCGATATTCAGCAGCTGGACCAGAAATACCCGCCAGTTTTCCATCGGTACGTAGTCAACACCATCTTCCATCCGATAGGCAGGTGTTTTTCTGTCATCGATTGGAGGACGGAAGCAGCTCTCTACGTATCCGCCATAAATGAAATAACCCGCAATTAAAATGGCAAGACACACAAAAAAGCTAATCATTTAAAAAACTCCCTTCTGCGAATCCCTTCATTTCGCATTTTTTACTGTCACAGTCATTATAGACCTAATCCCTAAAAAAATCCACTGTCCTTGACTAAGAAATATGTTTATTTACTGAAGAAGGTAAAATAATAAGGAAGGTGTTGCCACCCTCCTTATGTTGCGTACATCTGTATTATTTTTTACAAGCTATGAATCAGTTATTTTTCTAAGCCCCACTGGCTCCGGATATGCATGCCATCCACCTCGGGAATAAGCCCGGTAAGCCGTACCAGGCTAAACAGGTTATGCCCTTTGATCTTTAACTGGGCAATCCGGCTCTTATTGACAGCTTCAGTAAAGTCCACGGTCAGCCCATTTTCGCTAAAGGTGCATACCAGGTCATCCCGGCTCACCACCCGCGTATTAAAAATGGCGTTCACTAGGCTCATAATAATCCGTGTCCCCAAAAGCCGTACCAATAGTTCACCCAGTTTGTTATCAGCAATGGCAAAGTCATGAATCTTAAACCGGGCGTAGGAGGCCGTATTGTTTAGCGCCAGCGCTTCAATGGCAACCTGTGCGGTCAGGCTTCCATATTTTTCGTGTTCCACAGTCACATCCAATACATGGTCACCGTGGTAGGCACAATCCTTGAAATGGAAGTCGCTGTCTTTCAAGGCTTCTCCCAATCCTCTAGCTAAATCCGGATACGGCACCACCAGTTCACCCCGGCGCAGCTGTTCCCAGGTTTGGGCGGTCATCCAGCGTTGCCCTGCTTCTTTAAAGGGTGCGGCAAATTCGTTAAATTCTTCCGCGTAGGCGCCCACGTTTCCGGCGACTTCGCCCAGTTTGCCAGCGGCTTCGTCCGCCTTGGTCTTGAGCTTATCAAACAAAGGTTTAACTGTGTCCGCCGCTTTTTTCCGCTCAGCCCCCAGCGGGATGTTCTTTTTATTATTGTCCGCAAATTCTTTAAACCGGGCCACGCCCTCCTTGCGGGCTTTTTCATACAGATCTTTAAAGGTACTGAGGTCACTAGGCTGCCCTGCATCCAGCCAGGCCACGGCTGCCTTGCCTACTGCATAGGTAATCCCTACGGCCATGGGGACTTGCAGCGGTGGGAAAGGGATCATGGTGAAAATGGTCTGCCCCACAAAAGAGGCTCCTAGGCTGCCAATGAGTCCTGCAATGGCGCCGGTTTCTACTTCCACGCCCCGCAAATCACAGAGCCGGGTAATCATATACACTTCGTTGGCCATAAGCGCCAGGCTTCCCAAAAAAGGTGTCATCACAATCACGCTGGCCCGTGCGGCACCCCAGCGTACGATTTCCTCACTTTCCCTGGCAAGGTCTGTAACCGCATTTTCCGTCTCTTTTTCTGGTTCCATGGGGCGAGTTTCCACGTCCATAGCTTCTTCTTCCTGTCCGTCCATTTTTTTATCCAGATCTTCCTGCATAGCCATCCCTCCTGATATATATATATACTATCATAACGTAAAAGCGGCTCCTTTAGGATAGTATACCATATTTCAGAGGGCTATTGGCAGAAATGACTCAGCTTTTTACGGTTAGGGCCAGTTCCTGATTCGGTAGTTTCATATTTTTCACAGGGACTACCAATTTTTGTCCTGGCTGAATGGACTTTGTCAAATCCAGTCGGTTCACCCGGACGATCCGATCAATAACCTCCCGCACATCTTCTTCCGGCGATGCAAAACGTCCGGCAATCCCCCACAGATTATCCCCACTGGACACAACCACTTGTTTATCTACAAAAACAGCCGGAGCCGCTTCCATTCGCAGCACCTGGTATCCCGACACGCCCATGAGCACTACTGTTAAAATCAAAAGGAGTCTGCGCATTGATTTTTCCCCGCTTTCTTTGAACATTTGTTTGATGATTATATAATAGCACCGTTAGTTCGTTTTTGCAAGGAGTTAGTAAAATTTTGTTCGTTTTTAGTATTATTTTATAGAAGAGAATTACAAATGTTTCCCTTTAAAAGCAAAAAACAGATGCCAGCGCAAATAAGTTTACGCTGGCAGCTACTTTTTGCTACACTTTTCCTGGCCCTTTAAGATCATTGCTCCGTTAAAAAGACATTACTATTTCTCTTCCAATAAAAAATCAACGATATTTTGCTTGCGAATCCCGTTGTAATCTTCAATATAATCCCGATCCATGGTGAGCAGGATTTTCTCATACTGATCCGGGATTTTCTGCAAGGGAGTCAGTTCTCGTTCCAAAGTGTGGGCATCCTGCACAGAAGCGGCGACCTGATAATAGATCTTTCGGTCCGGCCTTGTAGCTACAAAATCCACTTCCAGATTTCCTAATTTTCCCACTCCGACTTCATAGTTTCGGCGCCGGAGTTCCAGATAGACTACATTTTCCAGGATGTGCCCATAGTCCCCGGTACGAAATCCCAAAAGCATATTCCGCAATCCCGTATCCACGATATAAAATTTTTCCAGGGTCTTTAAATACAATTTTCCTTTGATATCAAATCGCTTGGCTCGGTAAAAGATAAAGGCTTCTTCCAGCATGCCCAGATAGTTGTCAATAGTAATGGCCGATGTTTTCCGGCCTTTACTGGTCAAATAGCCACTAATTTTAGCCGTGGAAACAGGATTACCGATCGTGTCCGTCAAGAAACGGACCACGGTCCCCAGTAGTGCTGGGTCCCGTACTTCGTTGCGCTGCACAATATCTTTCATCAGTACCGTGTCATACACACCGGATAATACCGTTTTGATGGTTTCTTCTGTCTGTGGTAGCGCCGGGATAATCGGCATCCCCCCAAAGCGTAAATACTGTTGGAAGCCCGCATTCGGATCAGATGCCAGCTCTGGTTTAAATTGCAAATATTCCTGAAAAGAAAGCGGAAAAACCTGAATTTCTACATACCGTCCAGATAGCAAGGTAGAAATCTCAGAGGATAGGAGTTTCGCATTGGAGCCGGTCAGGTAAATATCACAAAGGCCTTCAGCAAACAAGGAGTTAATTGCCCTCTCCCAGCCCTTAACCTGCTGAATTTCATCTAATAGCAGATACGCAGGCTCTTTACCCAGGATTTTTTCTTTCACCATAGCGTACAGCTGGCGATAGTCCCGTATCCCATCCAGTCCCATCCATTCAAAGTTCAGATGAATAATATGGTCCGCTGGAACATGCTGGTCTTTTAAATACTGTTCATACAAATCCAACAGGGTAGACTTTCCCGACCGCCGCAGCCCTGTAATCACTTTAATCAGTGGCTTATCCCGAAAACTTATGATTTTATTTAAGTATAATTCCCTCTTTATCATAAATCCTCTCATTGTTATAGCATAGGTTGTATTTTGTTTATTTTTATAGTTTTTCTACAGTATACTATATAAAATATTTGTTGCAGGTGTCAAGCTACTCCTATTAAAAAGCCAAATTTTTTTCGTATATTTTGCAGCCTTCTCTCTCTTATAAGGTGAAGGATAAAGGAGTACTAGGCCATGATGAAGGAAAACGAAATCCGCCATACGATCATTATGACGTTTAAGGATGCACTTGGGACCGTCCGCTCGATTAAGGTGCCCTTTGCCCGGCCGGACGTGACAGGGCGGGAAGTACGCCAAGTGATGGAGCTGATCCTCTCCCTGGGGCACGTCCTGTCCAGAAACGGGCTGCCGCTAGTAACCATGGTAAAGGCCCGACTGTTGACAGAAAAGATGATATTTGTGGCACCAACGGCAACTGGCAGAGCTAGGGGCATCAGCTGTGCTCAACCGATTTGCAAAACAAAAAAGAACTGCACGCATAAGGCGCACAGCTCTTTCACACACATGGTATTAAACAAGCTTCCGTTCATAGGGATCACAGCTGATGCCTTGGGAGAGCACCTGCTTCGCCCATTCTTTAGCGGTAAACAGGGAATGATCCCGGTAGTTTCCACATTCTTTTTCTTGCGTTCCCGGTACGTCTTCCCACTGCGTCTCCAGAATCTGTTCCAGGGATTTTTTCAGGGCCCTGGCCACTTCTTCCGCAGTGTGGTGCCCCCAACACAGAAAATGAAACCCGGTACGGCAGCCAAAGGGGGAGCAGTCCAGATATCCTTTGATCTGTGGCCGCATATACAGGGCCAGCAGATGCTCCAGGGTGTGCATGCCACCAGTAGGAATCGCCTGCACATTGGGCTGTGTAAGGCGCAGGTCATAGTTTGACACCACATCCCCATGAGGCCCAGTCTCTTCAGCAATCAGCCGCACATAGGGGGCCTTTACTTTGTTATGATCCAGGGTAAAGCTTTCGATCACCACAGGTTCCACCATCAGTTCTCCTCCAGAGGGGTATCTCGGTTAGCAATTTTTTTTTCATATTCCTGACGGACAAACTGGGTCTTTAACATCTTGATGGGTTCCACAGTGGCCACCCCGTGCCGCAGGTTTTCATCCAGGAAGGAATACAGCAAGGAAATCTGTGCTTCCGTATCCACCATGGTCACAATCACCGGCAGGTTGATGGATTCGGATACGCTGATAAAAAGCCGCCGCTCTTTGCCCCGTACCCGGCTCCCGTAGCCCTGGGTCCCCCGGATCACAGTACAGCCCGCAATTTTATACTTGGCGGCTATATCAAAAATGGCCTTATAAAAGGGTTTATCCTTATAAAAGAAATCCTCACCTACATAAATTGTTAGCTTGGTCAGTGTCAGAAATTCAGCTGCCATGAGATTTCCCTCCGTTTCCTATTGCAATTGGGGTTTACCTTTTCAGTATCATTATACCATATTCCTACAGATTTATGTAAGGTCTGGGTTTTCCTCCCGCCATTTTTTCAGCCGCTGCCGCTTCCGCCAGTAGGCGTTCCCCACGCCACCGACCACCAATAACACCAGCAGCCAGCCGGCCGCCTTGATCGGATTTAGATAGGTCACCGTGGCTTCTAGCGGCGTTTTCTGCCCCAAGGGCAAGCGCCAGGTCAGAACTTTTTTATCCGGGCTCACTTCCCCGGCATTGGTGGAATCAACGCCGGTCGGCAATATCAGGGTAAACCGAAGGTCCACCTGGGATAAGATGTTTTGTAAGATAGCCTGGGCGTCTTTTTCCTTAAGGTGCTTGCCCTCCCCCATGTCCACATCGGTATGGACGCTGATGGTATCAAACAAAAGACCGCCATTTAGCTTGACAATGGGGGCTTCTTTTTTCTCCGGTTTTTTAGCAGGTGCGGCTTGTCCGGGCTGGCTGCCTTGGGCCGGAGTCGGGCTTTGGACCGCCTGATTGGCAGCATCTTCCCAGGTATTGAAGTCAAAGGTGCGCAACACTTTGGAATCTTTTATATCTTTGATCTGGTTATAATGTTTCTGGGCCTTAAAGCCGGTATAATCTCCTTCTTTGGCAGGACTAACGGCATACCCGTCTTGTTTAAAGTCTTCCTGGAAAGAATCTACGGTGGGTTTTAAAATCGGTGCCCCAACTAGTTCGCAGGTAAGATCAGCCGCGCCCAGACGAGTAACGGCAAGGGTGATGTGCCCTTTGGCACAGCCGCTAAAAAGGGTTGTTCCTACAAGTAGACAAAGCAGCAGGATTTTTTTCATCATGTCCTCCTCATTCTGTTTTTTGTGAGTTGGTTACTGGTTCTCCCCGTCCACCTTGTCTTTCTTCGTAAAAACGGGTAAGATGGAACTGAATAAAAACTATGTAGAAAGAAGTGTGAAACCCATGAAAGAATTTCGTATCGGTTCTGCTGGTGAAGCTTCGGAAACAGTGCTTCACACCAACACAGCCAAAGCTATGGGCAGCGGCTCCCTGGATGTGTACGCCACCCCAGCCATGCTGGCGCTGATGGAAAAAGCGGCCTGCAAAATCGTTGATCCCTGCCTGGATGAAGATATCACCAGCGTAGGCGTCAGTGTGACCTTAAGCCACGACGCAGCGACTGCCGTAGGCAAAACCGTGACGGCCAAAGCGGTGCTTGTAGGCGTCAATGATCGGAAGTTGACGTTTAAGGTCACTGTCTCCGACAATTATGGTACCATCGGCCAGGGGACCCATGAACGGTTCCTGGTCAACAAGGAAAAATTTCTAGGCAAGCTTGCCAAAAAAGAACAGCAAAACAGGTTATAAACACCGTGTCAGGGTTTCCATTACCATTAAGGTGCTGACAACGCCCACTCCTCCAGGAACAGGCGTATAGGCGGAAGCCCTGATTTTTTTTGCGCTCTCTTCCACGTCCCCTACCAGTTTCCCATCCACGGAATTAGCGCCCACGTCCACAATAACCGCCCCCTTGGCAATCATGTTCGCTGTAATCAGATTGGGGTGTCCCACGGCACTGATAATGATTTCTGCGTGCCGTGTCACGTCTCCCAAGTCCTGGGTACGGCTGCGGCAAACGGTTACCGTGGCATACCGTCCCATGAGCATGAGCATCAACGGCCGACCTACCACTTCCCCGTAGCCCACCATCACCACTCGTTTGCCTTCCAGGGGGATTTTGTAGTAATCCAATATCGCCATACAAGCCCGGGGTGTGCAGGGCCCCCAAGGCGTCAGGCCCAAATACAGGCGGCCCCCATTGATGGGATGGATACAATCCATATCTTTTTCCGGATTCATTTGCTGGATAAGAGGAAGTTTGTGAAGGTGCTTGGGAAAGGGCATTAGCGGCAGAATTCCATGCACATTTGGGTCCTCGCTTAAGGTCCGCATCGCCTTTTCTGCTTCCACCTGGCTGACTGTTTCCGGAAGTTTCACGCTTTTTGTGTGGATGCCAAGATTTGCAGCCGTTTTTAACAGGCTGCGTTCATACACCTGGGCCGCGGGGCTATTCCCTATGAGAAACGTGGCGAGAGTCACAGGCCGGGCTGCAAATTTTTCTCGCAGGCCCCGGCGAAGTTTTTCCGCTACCGGCCTGCCTTCCATCACGATCGGTTCCATACCGTCTCCTTGTAAACAGCAAGGGCGCTGCCGCGCCCCTGTTTTTTTATATCTTGTATTGTACCACCAGCGGCTGGGCGGTGGCAATTCTCTTACCGGAAGTATACGGTCACCGCATCGCCCGCGTGCAGCAATGTTCCCGGTGCCGGATCCTGTTTCCAACTGGTCCCGCTGCCCTCTGGCAAGAGAATAAGGCCTCCGCTGGATAGGCAGCGGGCCGTGTCCCGCATGGAAAGGCCTGCCAAATTGGGCAGCGTAACCGTTCCATCGGTGGCTTTGGCAAGTGCCGGCAATTTCTCATCGTCTTTACTAACGCCCTGTGTTAAGGATTCCACCGTAGGCAGCCCTTTAAAATCAGTGGGTTGGATCCCTTCTGCGACAAGAATCTGTTGCAAGGTGTCCCGGAAAATCGGAGCAGAGACCTGGGAGCCGTAGAAAGCCCCCTTAGGGGAATCCAGCATAATGAGCATGGCATAGCGGGGGGAATCACTGGGTACAAAGCCCACAAAAGAGGCGATATACACCCCTGGAATATATCCGCCCTTGGGAGAGAGTTTTTCTGCCGTCCCTGTTTTTCCGGCAATTTTATACCCCTTAATCTGGGCAGGCTTACCGCCGCCTTCGGATACTACTTTTTCCATCATGGAGCGCATTTGCGCCGCCACCTCAGGGGTAATCACCCGGCGAACCTCTTCTTTTTTGCCCTGCTGGAGAATCTGTCCGGTGGGGGAAACCACCTGTTTGACAATATAGGGTTTGAGTAGGACACCGCCGTTAGCGATAGCGCAGATGGCCCGCAACATTTGCAGCGGGGTTACGGCAATGCCCTGTCCGATGCCCATGGTGGCTACGTCGCTGGGAACCATATCCTTGGGATCATATAAAATGCCCGTCTGTTCGCCGGGCACATCGCTACCGGTAACAGCGCCAAAGCCAAACTTCTTGGCGTATTCCGTTTCTTTCTCACCGCCTAGTTTTAATCCCAAATCCGCCATACCGGTATTTAAGGAAAACTTAATCACATCGGTAAAGGTTACGTGTCCCATTCCTTTACCGTCCCAATTGCGGATGCGGCGGCCGCCCACATCAATGGAGCCCTTGTCATCAAAGGGTGTATCCGGCGTAATCAGACCTTCCATAAGGCCCGCCGACCCCATAATGGGTTTAAACACGGAACCCGGTTCATAGACAATCCCCACACCCCGGTTGATGTAGGTAGAGGCCGGGCTTTTCCCAAATTGATTGGGGTCAAAGGTAGGACGGCTGGCCATGCCCAGGATTTCTCCCGTATTGGGATCCATCAGGATGGCTGCTGCACTGGCGGCATGGGTCTTTTGGATGGCCTCGTCCAGGCTCCGTTCCAAAATAAACTGCATTCTGGCATCCAGGGTGAGTTGTACCGTATTCATCCGCCGGGCGATAAATTGGTTAAACTGGCTTTGGGCCACCTGGTTTCCTTTAGCGTCAAAAAAGCTGTTGGATTTTTGGTCCTGCCCTCTCAATAAGGTATCCATGGAGGCTTCCACGCCTTCCAAGCCCTTGTCATCGGTGCCTACAAAACCCAGGACTTGGGCCGCCAATTGGTTCTGTGTGTAAAACCGCTTGCTTTCTTCTTTAAAGTGGAAGCCGTTTAATTTTTCTTCTTTTAAAAGCGCCGCTACCTGATCGGCCACACGGGGATCCAGGGTCCGTTTGACCCAGACAAAGCGCCGTCCTGGATCATTAAACTCTTGGTAGAGTTCCTGGGCATCCAGTCCCAATAGCGGTGCCAGTTTATTGGCTGCCACTTCTTTGGGGTCCCGCAGGGGCATTTTCCCGTCCGGCCAACGATCCGGGTTATCCACCAGTTCCTGGGGATCCACATACAAGGATTTACTGATCATGCTTACGGCCAGCTCTTCCCCGTTCCGATCCACAATGCTACCTCGGGGGACAATTTCCACCTGCTCCCCACTGATCTGGTTCAGCGCTTCCCGGGCATACCCGCTACCCCGAACGATCTGGATCCAAAACAGGCGCCCCACTACAAGGGCTGCAATGGCAAGCACGCAGAATCCCAGGCTGCGAAACCGGCGTTGCCCCCGCTCCACAGGGGAGGGGGACATGCGAATGACCTTGGGGTCCGGCGGCCTTTTCTTCCTGCCAGGGAGCGCAACACGAAATTTTGGTAATTTCATTTATCTACGCCTCCCAAATTGTCGCCGGGCACTCTCTTCTGCCAGAGTCGTATGGAGCTGTTCCTTTTTCTCCCGCAGGCATTCCTGGTTGTACACGGAAAAAACCAGCCCCATGGCCATCAGTGTCGCCATCAGGGACGTACCACCGTAACTGATAAAGGATAGTGGTACCCCGATGACCGGCAGAACCCCACAAACCATGGCCATATTGGCAATGGCCTGTCCCACGATAAGAAAATTCGCCCCGGTCACCAGCAGAAATCCACTGCAGTCCCGGGTATTTTGTGCGATGCGCACCAGGGCCGCCGCCATAAGCAGAAAGACACCCAGAAGGAACAAGGCCCCTAGAAAGCCCCACTCCTGGCAAAACACCGCAAAAGCAAAATCCGTGTGGGCTTCCGGCAAAAAGAAAAATTTGCTGGGCCCCATCCCCATACCAAAGGGATTGCCAAAGAGACCGCCGCTGCCGATGGCTACAAAAGACTGCACCGCTTGGTAGCCATTGCCCTGGGGATCGCTTTCCGGATGAAACCAAATCAAAATCCGGTTCATCCGGTAGGGGGACATGCGAATGGCAGCCGCTACCCCTGCCACCAGCACCGTCACGGCCAAAACCACATGGCTCTTTTTGAAGCTAAGGCCGGCGACCCGGTAGAGTACGGCCATAAGAGCCAGAATAATGGCGGCCGTGCCCATGTCCGGCTGCTTTAGCACCAGAAATGCCAAAAGGGCGGCAGCCCAAAAGGCCGTCCCGCTTTGGGGTTTAAACAAGGAGATGGGCATTTTTTTCTCCATCCGGGGCCCTAAATAGGCGGCTCCTAATAGAATCACCCCTAGTTTTACAAATTCCGAAGGCTGAAAGGACACCGGTCCCAGGCTGATCCAGCGCTGGGCGCCTTTGGTAGCCTTACCGAAAGCATCCACATACAGTAGCATCAGAAAAAAAGCCACAAAGGCCGGCTTTGCTGCCACAAATAGCCGGTGGTAATCACTTTTCCCTAAAAGCCACATAATTACCAGGCCCGCAATCCCGTAAATCCCGTAGCGGATCAAGTAGTAGTACCCATTTCCGAACATATCTTTAGCTGCCACAAAGCTGGCGCTGAAAATATTCACTGCGCCTACTACCATTAAAAAACATACCAGGGATAGCAGTGCGTCCCTGGGATTGTCCCAAATCAAAAATCGTCTATTCATGCCGCTGCCTTCTTAAAATACCACTTCACAGAAATTAATGGTTTTGCCCCGACCACTGAATTTTTCCTCATATTCCGTCTGGGCCTCGTTCAAAATATCCGTGTGATGAAGATCCGTGGTGAGGGTCAGAATAGGGAGACCAAAGGCCTTAAACTCTTCTACGGAAAAAGCAAATAAAGCATCATTATCGGTTTTAAACCGGAGATGTCCGCCCGGTTTCAGAATCTCTTTGTATTCTTCCAAAAAGGGCCGGGACGTGAGCCGCCGCTTGGCATGGCGTTTTTTAGGCCAAGGATCACTGAAATTCAGGTAGATACGATCCACTTCTCCGGGAGCAAACCAGTCCAGCAAGTGAGCTGCATCGGCGTGTAGAATCCGTGCATTGGGGAGCGCTTCCTCCCTGATTTTTTTTGCTCCATAATAGCAAACATCCCGTTGGGTTTCCAGGCCCAAAAATCCCAGTTCCGGATGCAGCTGCCCCATCCGTGCCAAAAACTGGCCTTTGCCGCAACCGATTTCCAGTTGCACCGGGCGATGCCCCAATACGGTATCGGCCCAGCAGCCTTTATAAGCTGCCAGGTCGTCTTCCAAAAGCTCTTTCCCAGTATAGTCTTCCAGCGCCTGGGCAATCCAGGGCTTTTTTCGTAACCGCATGTTGTTCTCCTAAAAGGCCCTTATTTATCTTGGTTGGGGCCCAGTTCAAATTTTTTCAGATACCGATACAAGGTTACCCGGCTCACGTCCAGCATCAATGCTAATTTACTGATATTGCCGCCTGCTTGTTTCCAGGCTGCCACAAAGGCATCTTTATCATGCTTCCAGGATTTTTCAATCCGGCGTTCCCCGGGCAATTTAATGTGAGTGGCTTCAATCACACTGCCCGCCGTATGGAAGAACGCCTGCTCAATCACGCCCTGGAGCTGCTTAATATTCCCGGGCCACTGGCAGGAATTGAGTAGCTGCAGGGCTTCCTTAGACAGGGTTTTGCCAGGCATATTATGCCGAGCCGCCATTTCTGTGAGAATATGGTTGGCGATGATTTCCACATCTTCTTCCCGTTCCCTAAGGGGTGGTACCCGGATCACCGTACCGATCACCAATTCATACAGGCTGCGGGAGAATAACCCCTTATCCGTTAGCCGTTTCAAATTGGAATCGCAGGCCGCAATAATCCGCACATTAAATTTGCGACGGGTTCCGGTTTCCCGGTTCAGCACCCCGTTGCGCAAGGCATCGGCCAGTACGTCTTCCAGACGGGTGGGGAATTTTTCAATTTCATCCAAAAACAGCGTGCCTCCGTTGGCCAGCTCCAGGTTGCCAGCCGTGATATGCCCGGCCCCATCATCTGTGCCAAAAAATTCCGCTTCCAGTTCTGCTTCCGGCCCTTCGTGTCCCCGCACCGTAATCAGCGGAGCCGCTGCCCGGGGGCTGGCCTGATGAATTCCGTGAGCCAGGCGCTGTTTACCAGTACCCGGTTCCCCCTGCAAGAGCAGGTTGTTGTCGCCCCGGGCCACCCTGGCGGCTTTATGCTGCAAGGCCAAAAATTCGCTGGAGTTACCCACCATGCTGTACAGGCTGTAGCGGGAGCTATACCCTGTAGCATGGGCAATGGTGGTTTTCAAATCTTCAATAGACATGGTGACAATGAGAGCGCTGTCAATCCGGCCGCCGATTTTTACCGGCAGTACGCTAGTCACGTCTTCATAGGTCCGATCCTGGGTAATCCAGGTAATTTCCTTCCGCAGGGTCGGTTTGCCGTTAAATGCCTTTTGGATGGGAATATGGGCATAGTTCAAGAAGATATCTTCCAGGCGTTTTTTCCCGTCCATCCGTTTTTTCCCGTTGTTGTTGCAATAGTTCAAAGACCCGTCCCGGTTCACCCAGAAAACAGATGCAGGAATATCCTCGGCCAGAAGGCTGCAGGCCTTCCAGTATTCTTCCATGGTAAGGAACTGTTCCACAGAATATTTCATGGTCATCAACAGACTCAAGAGAATGTCATAGGGGAGTTCATTTTGGTCCAGGCTGAAAATAGACAGGATATAGCGGGTTTGGCCGCCCACATCAATAGGAGCGGAGCAGGCGTCTCCGGAATGGCTTTCCCGGATCCACATTTCCGGTCCGAACATCAAAAAGGGTACATCGTGGGATCTGGCCACACAAATGCTGGAGGTGCCCACGTCTTCTTCCAAAACCCGCATCCCCTGAATATCCTCAATACTGCGTTGGAAAAAGGGCAGGGCATAATTTTTCAGCACGTATCCTTCACTGTCCACCAGCAACATGCTGAGATTGTGGGTATTGAAATATTGCTTGTTCTGTTCAAACAGGCCATCCACATAGGTCACTACGTCCTCATGGTTTTCCAGTTTACGGGCCAGTTCACTTTTGGTGAGCCGAGGGCCATTCGCGGGCATTGTTTCATGCTCCAGTTTTCTGGCTTCACAGCGGCGCCAGGATTCCGCTACCCAGGGATGAACATTGGGGTCCACAATGCCCTCGTCAATAAATTTATTGTAATAACTAATGAGTTTTTCCTTGTTCCGCCGTTCTCTAATCATCCTTGTTCTCCCTTCCGCCGGGTCTTATGTACCCTATTCCTCATCATTTTTTATTTTTTCCGTGCTCAGGCACCAGGATGCGTTTGGCGCCAAAGTAACGGGTCTTCCAATATTCTTCCTGCAGGCTGCACAGCTGTACCCCCCGGGAGGTAGTGGCATTCCAGAACATGCCATTGCCTGCATAAATGCCCACGTGAGACGCCCCGGATTCATAGGTGCTGAAAAAAACCAGATCACCGGGTTTTAGTTGCCGCTGTGTCACAAAAAGGCCCTGGTTATACTGCAGGTCCGCAGACCTGGGGAGACTTGCCTTGTGTTTTTTAAAGACGTACTGCACATAGCCGGAACAGTCAAAGCCGTGGGCGGTGGTCCCTCCAAATTGGTAGGGCACGCCTTTGTAGCGGGAAGCCGTTTTCACCACGTCCGTCCCTTTCACGCCATGAATGCCTTCTTTTTCAAAGGCCAGTTCCATGATCCGGCGGTAGGTGGATTCATCCACCATTCCTGTAGCCCTAAGGTGATTCTGCTTTTGAAAATCCCGGACTTGGTCGGCCAGGGCTTTAGTGTATTTCCCGCTGGTCGGGGTTTTTACCCCCAGGGCATTCAATTTCAGCTGTACGGTTTTTACTTTCCAGCCCTTGCTGCCCACTTTTAACAGTGCTGCTTTTTTCGCAGCTAGTGCCGGCACTGGCAAGAGCTGCAAAACAAGCAGCA
This sequence comes from Acidaminococcus sp., assembly GCA_019416065.1. Lineage (GTDB taxonomy): Bacteria > Bacillota > Negativicutes > Acidaminococcales > Acidaminococcaceae > Acidaminococcus. Next base: position 47,118 of record DXYB01000007.1, read on the forward strand.
GGATTGCTGCCACTTTTCGAAGGTCCATACGATGCACCTCTTTTCCCGTTTATGCGGTCATTTCTAATACTCCATATTGGTGTACACTTCCCAATCCGTCAGCTGGGAAAGCGCCGGGATGACCGCTTTCAATTCCTGGAGCAACCGGGGTTTGTCTTCCGGCAAGGTGCCCCGGAGATTGATGTAGTTGGAAATATGGTTGCTGCGAAAAATCGTATGCCGCTCGGGAGGTATCTCCGTGTGCTCCAGGAACGTATAGGTTTCCTGAGCCAGTTCTGCCGGACTCAGCAGCGTAAACTCTCCCGCTTCATACTGCTGCAGCATCTCTGTTCCCTTGTAGAGCCGCAAGGTGAGGATGCTGAGCATATGTGGCGCTATGGCGGACACTGCCCGTCCTGAAAGGACAGCATGTTGTTCGCTGCCTGCTTGTCCCCCCAGACCCGCAATCACCATCACCGACAGCTTCATACCAGCTGCAATTGCTTTCTGCCCGGCCGTAATGGACTCTTCCGCAGTAACCCCTTTCTTGATTTTCTGCAGAAGTGCCGTATCCCCGGTTTCCAGTCCTAAATATAAAAGCTTTAATCCTGCCTCCCGGAGTGCTGCAAGGTCCTCCGGGCTTTTGCGCAGAATATCCAGGGCGCTGGCATAACTGGTCACCCGTTGGAGCTTAGGAAATGTCTGGTACAGCGTATGTAAAATCGATAGCAGCTTTTCCGTAGATAGAACCAGGGCATCCCCGTCCGCCAGGAAAATCCGCCGCACCTGATCCCGGTAGTACTGAGCAGCCATGCCGATTTGCCGAGAGATCTCTGCCTCGCCGCAGACTGTAAAGGGCACATCCTTATACATGGCGCAAAACGTGCACTGGTTATGGGCGCAGCCCCTGGTCACCCGCAGGATAAAGCTATTAGCTTCGCTGGGCGGTCGGAATACCGGCGTGTCGTAATCATCAAAGTACAACCCAAACATATAAAACGTCCTCCACTGGTAGTAAGTTTCTTCCAATATATAAACAGCATTTTCTTAACATTCTCTCAATTTTTTTGCTGTACAGATTTTTCTTGTCCATGTCCATTATTATAAACTATTTTACAATATTGTGCATTAGCTTTTGTAAACTTTTTGGAAAGAAACTTACCGCCGGCCCCCTTGTATTTTGTGATTTAACAATATATAATTTTTAGGTGAAGTTGACATAAAGAAAGGTTAGAGGTGAACTGAATGTCTGCACAAGAAGCAAGTTTTTTGGGTGGTGTGGCAGTACCGCCCAGTAAGTCCTTGACTGAAAAGTTGCCCATCGAAAGATGCCCGGCACCGGACACCGTGTACATTCCCCTCTCCCAGCATATCGGGGCCCCGGCCAAGCCAGTGGTCAAACCGGGAGACGAGGTAACGTTGGGACAGGTAATCGGCGAGGCAGGCGGCTTTGTCAGCACCAACATTCATGCCAGCGTCAGCGGCAAAGTGCTGCGCATCGAAAACCGCTATATGCCCCAGGGCATGCTGGCCCAATGCGTAGTCATTAAAAATGACGGGAAAGATACGTTGTGCGAGGATATCAAACCTCGGGATGAAAAGGACATCACGCCCGATCTGATCCGTCAGGTACTTCGTGACAAAGGGCTGGCCGGTCTGGGGGGCGCTACCTTCCCCACCGCGGTAAAATATGCGCCGGTAAAAGAAGGGCATCGTCCCATTGATACGATTTTGCTCAACGGAATTGAGTGTGAACCCTTTGTTACAGCGGACCACAGAACCCTGTTGGAATACTCCGATGAAATCCTGCAAGGCTTAAAGTACTTCATGCTGGCTTCCGGAGCTAAGCAGGGCATTATCGGGATCGAGGACAATAAGCCCGATGCCATCGCCCTGATGCAGGAAAAAGTAAAGGACGAACCCAATATCACGGTTTGCGTCTGTGCGGAAAAATATCCGCAAGGGTCTGAAAAACACCTGATTTATGCAGCAACCGGACGGACGGTGCCCGATCGTGGCCTGCCTGCCGACGTGGGTGTCATTGTGGACAACGTCAGCACGGCGGTAGCAGCTTGCCGCGCCATCAAGAACAATATCCCGCTGTATGAACGCGTCACCACCTTTAGCGGCGACGGCATTAAAAAACCTGGGAACTATATTGTCCGTCTGGGCACCCTGTACAAGGATGTGGTGGATTCCGTGTGCGGCGGCCTGGAAGGCGACCCCGGCAAAATCATCTCTGGTGGTATGATGATGGGATTTGCCAGCAACTCGCTGGATTACCCGGTCTGCAAATGGTCCGGTGGTATTTTGATTTTTAACACGCAGTCTCCCTTCGCGGTGTATCATCCGGAAGAGCATTGTGTACACTGCGCCCGTTGCGTAGATGCCTGCCCCATGCGGCTGGAACCTACGGAAATCGTGGCGGCGGTCAAGAAACAGGATTGGGAAGGTGCGGAGGAGTTTTATGCTCACGCCTGCATTGAATGCGGATCCTGTGCTTTTGTCTGCCCGGCACATATTCCCCTGGTGCAGTATATCAAAATGGGAAAACAGTTTATCAGAGGAAAAGGTGACGGTGGTCACAACCCCTTCTATAAGCTGGACAAATAATTACGCGAAAGGACTGGATGTAAATTATGGAAAATGTGAAAGAACCGAAGCCACTGGTTCTCGTTTCCTCTTCTCCCCACATGCACTGCGGGCTAACCATTCAAAAAAGCATGAGGGAAGTGATGCTGGCCCTGGTACCGGCTATACTGGCTTCGCTTTATTATTTCCGTTTGCAAGCAGCCATTGTTATTTTGAGCTGCGTGATTTCCGCTATTGTATTTGAAAAACTTGCTGATAAAATCATGGGAAAAGCAGATACCACCAGTGACGGCTCCGCTGCCCTCACCGGTCTTTTGCTGGCGCTGTGCCTGCCTGCCAGCCTGCCTCCCTATATGGCAGTTCTGGGCGGGATGTTTGCAATTGTTATCGGCAAAGCCGTATTTGGCGGCCTAGGCTGCAACATTTTTAACCCGGCCCATATCGGCCGTGCTATTTTACTGGCGTCTTTCCCCCAGCAGATGACCACCTGGGTCGTACCTGCTACCCTGGCTGCCGCGACAGATGCCGCTACCAGCGCCACCCCGCTGATGATTATGCGGTCTGCGGAATCTGCTTGGGCAAATGGTGCCGCCCTGACTACAGCGCTGCCTTCCTTGGGCGATCTCTTCCTGGGCAATATCGGCGGGTCCTTAGGCGAAACCTGTGTACCTGCCCTGGTTTTAGGCGGCTTGTATCTGATTTATAAAAAGCTCATTGATTGGCGCATTCCTGTATTTTATCTGGTGACCGTTTTTGTGATTACCGGGGTCTATGGCTTGGCAAACGGTTATCCCAGTATTTTCCCGGTGTATCACCTGTGTGCAGGTGGCCTCATGATCGGCGCGTTCTTTATGGCAACGGACTGGGTTACCAGTCCCATCACCCATAAGGGCAAAATTATTTACGCCATCGGCCTGGGCCTTTTAACCTCTTTGATCCGTCTGCGGGGCAGCTATGCGGAAGGCGTGTGCTACTCCATCCTGATGATGAACATGGTCACTCCTATGATTGATCGTTTCGTACGGAATGTTTCCTTCGGGGGAGGGCAAAAGAAATGAACAACCTGTTTATTAAATATACGGGCATCCTAGCCATCATCTGCGGTGTCAGCGTAGGGCTGGTGGCTGCTGCCCATGAAGGCACAAAGGACGCTATTGCGGCTAAACACGAAGCAGATGTGAAGGCCTCTTACAAAACCGTACTGCCTGACCTGGGAGAGTTAAAACAATTAAAGTCCCCAGGGGGACTCATCACAGATATCCAAGAATCCACCAAGGACGGCAAGCCCAATGGCTACATTTACACCGTGGATCCCAGCGGGTACGGCGGAAAAGTCACTCTGATGGTGGGCATTTCTAAAGATGGAAATAAGCTCACGGGCATCAAAGTAATGCAGCACAGCGAAACGCCTGGTCTGGGGGCCAAGAGCACCGACCCTGCCTGGCAGGAACAGTTCAAGGGCAAATCTTTGAAAGAAGCGCTGGTGGTCACCAAGGACGCGGTCAAAAAGCCTGAGGAAATCAAGGCCATTACCGCCGCCACCATTACCTCCAGAGCCGTCGTCACCGGGGTCAATGCAGCCCGGGAAGACTACATGAAGAATTATGCCGGAAAGGACTGATGGATATGCTGCATGACTTAACCAAAGGGATTTTAAAGGACAACCCGCTGTTTGTACAGCTATTGGGTGTATGTCCCTCCCTGGCTACCAGTACGTCCCTGACCAATGCCATCGGCATGGGATGTGCCTTTACATTTGTATTGTTCTTTACCAATATGATTATCGCCGCCATCCGGAAACTGATCCCCGATCAGATCCACATTCCCTGCTACATCGTGGTTATCGCTTCTGTGGTGACCGTGTTGGAAATGCTGATGAATGCGTTTCTGCCTGCCCTGTATGCAGCCCTGGGTGTATTCGTTCCCCTGATTGTCGTAAACTGCATCGTGCTGGGCCGTGCAGAAGCCTTCGCGGCGGATCATGGCGTTGTGGCTTCCGGTCTGGATGCCATTGGTATGGGTATCGGCTTTACCTTTGCCCTGACCTGCATCGCTTTCTTCCGGGAACTGATTGGTTCTGGCAAACTGTTTGACATTGCGGTCCTGCCCGCTTCCTATCAGCCGGTTTTGATCTTTATCCTGCCGGCAGGGGCATTTTTGACCATGGGCTTTGTGTTTGCCACCGTTAATTACTTCAAAGAAAGAGGTGCTCACAATGCATAGTACTTTTGGCATTCTCTTTAGTTCTATTTTTGTCAGCAACATTATTTTGTCCCGGTTCTTAGGTATGTGCTCTTTCCTGGGCGTATCCAAGAACTTTAAGAACTCCCTGGGCATGAGTGCCGCCGTAGGCTTTGTTATGCTGCTGGCGTCCATGCTGTCCTATGCCTGCTACCACCTGCTACTGGTGCCCTATCAACTAGAATATTTGAAAACGCTGGTCTTTATCCTGGCCATTGCTACCCTCGTACAGCTGGTAGAAATGTTCATGAAAAAGGCAATGCCCGCCCTGCATAAGGCCATGGGGATATACCTTCCCCTGATTACCACCAACTGCGCCATCCTGGGTATTGCCCTAATCAACGTGGAAAGCGACTACAATTTCCTGGATTCCTGCGTAAACTCCATCGGGACCTCTTTGGGGTATACCATGGCGATTCTGCTGTTTTCCTGCATCCGGGAAAAACTGGCTGAAGATGCACTGCCCAAATGCCTGCAGAATCTTCCCATTGCGCTGATTACTGCCAGCTGCATGTCCATTTCCATGATGGGTATGAGCGGCATCCACTGATTGAGGAATTGATTGAGGAGTTGACAAATTATGATTATGACTGCTGCAATTCTGGTCGCAGTTCTGGGCGGTGCCTTTGGTCTCATCTTGGCAACGGCCAGCAAAAAGCTCGCCGTTGAAGAAGATCCCCGTATCGGAGAAATCACAGCGCTACTACCTGGCGCCAACTGTGGCGGGTGCGGCTATGCCGGATGTGCCAACCTGGCACAAGCCATTGTAGAAGGCCAGGAAAAAGATGGCTCTAAATGCGTTGTGGCTAACGCAGAAGCGCTGGCTAAAGTCGCTGCCGTTATGGGCGTGGAAGCTAAAGATGACAGCAAAGCAGAACGTGTTATCCCCCGTCTGCACTGCAGTGGCTGCCCGGCCAACCGGACGCCGCTGGTAAACCGTGTGGGCATCAAGAACTGCTATGTAAAAGCCGCCACCGCCGGCGGCCCTAACCAGTGCAACTATGGCTGTTTCGGCGATGGTGCCTGCGTGGATGCCTGTAACTTCGGTGCTTTGAAAATTAATGAAGAAACCCAGTTGCCGGAATTTGACTATGACAAATGCGTCAGCTGCGGCGCTTGTGCCAAGGCTTGTCCTCAGTTACTGATCGAAATGATCCCGGCTAAGAGCAAAGTATTGGTCGCCTGCCAGAACCGGGAAAAAGGAAAAGCGGCCATGACTAACTGCAAAGTATCCTGCATCAGCTGTGGTCTTTGCGCCAAGAACTGCCCCAAACAGGCCATTACCATGGAAGATGGTGTCAATGGCAGCATCCCTGTGATTGACTACAGCAAGTGCGTAGGATGCGGGATTTGCGTACAAAAATGCCCGCGTAAGTGCATGATCCGGATTGATCCCATCGGCGGAAAGCCTATTGCCCCCACAAAAGCAGAACCGGTTGGCTGTGAAGCAGCCCACAGTGCTTAAAATTTATGAGGAGCGTTATGAAAAAACTATTAGCCATGCTTTTGGTTTTCAGCAGCCTGACTTGTGCAGGCTGCTTTTTTCGGACTAAGAAACAAGAAGACACCCGGTTTATGATGGACACGATGATTACCATCACCACCACGGGTAAAAATGAAAAGGACCTGACGGACGCAACGAACAATGCCATGGCTCTGTTTCAGACCATTGCCAATCAGACCGATCCCTATACCCCGCAGGGGCCTGATGATCTGTATGCCATTAACCAGGACGCCGGAAAAGGCCCCCATAAAGCATCTCCCTACCTGATGGATCTATTGCGCCAGGTGACTCCGCTGAAGGATCCTAACCTGGATATTACCCTGGGGCCTGTTATCCAGGTGTGGAACAAGCACCGGGACAGCAAAACCGTCCCCACGGAGGGGGAACTTGTGGCGGCCCTTTCCAAATGTGGGGAAGAGAAGTATACTGTATCTACAGAGAATAACACCGTAACACTTGCCCCTGGGATGGGCCTGGATCTAGGCGCCGTAGCCAAGGGCTACGCCGTAGAGCAGGTAGCGGCCCTGTTAAGCAAGGATGCTCGGGTAAAGACCGCCCTCATTAATGCCGGCGGCAACATCAAAGTGCTAGGCACAAAAGAAGATGGGAAACCCTGGAAAATCGGCATCCAGGATCCCCGGAATCCGGAAAAACTGCTGGGCACCCTGGCGGTAAAAAGCGGTACGGGGATTGCCACCAGCGGGGATTACCAGCGCTACTATGAAGTAAGCGGAAAACGCTACCACCACATTTTGGATCCTCGCACCGGCTGGCCCGCCCCCTACTGCCGTAGCGTGACTGTGGTAACAAATTCGGCTTTTTGGGCGGATTATTATTCCACGCTGCTCTTTGTCCTGCCCTGGCAAAAAGCCATGGAACTGGTAAAAAGTCACCCAGAGCTGAATATGGTGTATGTAGATACTACAGGGCAGCTTCATGTATCCTCCGGACTAAAAGACGCTTTTACCCCGGAGTCCTAGGGAGATTGTAGCAATGCGAAAAAATGACATGTTTCTGGTGCTGGTCCTGGCTATTTTGGCCGTAGGCAGCTGGGTATTTTTCCACGCCGCCCAAAGCCAGGGCGGCAAAGTGCTAGTGGTCCGCCGGGATCAGCAGGTCATCCAGCGGATTGAACTAAAAAAAGTCACCACGGAAACAAAATTATTGGTACCGGTAAAAGACGGGGAACTGACGGTAATCTACGACCATGAAGGGGCCCGTGTCATCGAATCCCCCTGCCCGGACAAAATCTGTATCCACCAGGGTAAAATCACTCGCTCTGGCCAAACCATTGCCTGCGTACCGGAAAAGGTCCTGGTCAGTCTGACCACACCGGAAAAGGAGAATGACCATGACGCCATCCTCCGCTAAACTCTCCCTGCACGACGAGACGCAGCTGGGAATTCTTTTGGCAGCGGCCCTGGCCCTGCGTCTGATGGAAAGTAACTTGGCGTTTTTGCTCCCGCTTCCCGGGGCCCATTTGGGGCTTGCCAATACGGTGACCATTATCGTCCTGTACCTGTATGGCACTCGGAGAGCAGCCCTCTTTCTCGCGGCCCGGCTGCTACTAACGGGACTATTATTCACAGGACTCCTCACTCCCAGTTTTTTGATCGGGCTCAGCGGGGCCGTGGTCAGCTTTGTGGCCATGGCGGTTGCGGCGCGCTCCCAATGGTTTTCTACGGTAGGGGTAGGCCTCTTAGGCGCTTTTTTTCATAACTGCGGGCAAATCATAGTCGCGGCTGCCTTTATGCAAAGTGCGCTTATTTTTTCCTATTTACCCGTCCTGATTGCCATTGGAATTCCCACAGGGCTTTTCACAGGATGTGTGGCTGGATTTTTCCTGCGCCAACTGCAAAAAACAAAAAACGCCCCATCTCCTCTCAGGAAAGAAACAAAAAGCCAGTAAAGAAAGAAGGGATTTCCATGGAAGAACCCGCACCCTGGCAACAGTTGCGATGCCAATTGGAAGACTGTGCCGCCTGTGCCTTTAGGGGACAGTGCCTAGCTCCAGTAGGCTGGTTTGGGACGCTGGGCAGCCCTCTTATGATTGTAGGAGAAGGCCCTGGCGGCGTGGAAGATGCCTACGGATGTCCCTTAATCGGTCCCAGCGGCCAGTTTTTGGATAAGGTCCTGTGGGCAGCAGGCATCACGCGGGACCGGATTTATACTAGTAACGTCATCAAATGCCGCCCCAAAGGCAACCGCACCCCAACTCCAGAAGAAGGTATGGTCTGCGCACAAAGAATCCTGGAGCAGGAAATCCAGCTGCTCCAGCCCCTTGTGATCGTAGCCCTGGGCAGTGTGGCCTTGCGGTATTTCAAAAATCCACAGGCCCACATCACCGGGGAACGGGGGCAATGGTTTACCACCCAGGATCATATTCCCTGTATCGCCACTTACCATCCGTCCTACCTGTTGCGGCAGGAGGGACAGGCCCGGATCAATGCCAAATGGGAAATGTTCCGGGATCTTTTTGCGGCTAAAGCCAAAGTACTGGAACAAAAACCAGACTACATATTTGCGAGCAGTGCCCCTACGTCTTTATTTGCACTGTTTCAAAAACGGTCCTAAAGGAGGTGTTCCCCATGCCATGCCTTGCATCCTATACACTCCCCCATCCGCCCGTCATCCTGCCGGAAATAGGACGGGGAGAAGAAGCTGCCATACAAAAAACCATTACCGCCTATGAGGCGGCCATGCAGGAAGCCGCTTCCCTGCAGCCGGATACGCTGATTATAACCAGCCCCCATGCGGAGCTGTACATGGATTATTTCCATATCGCTCCAGGAACCGGGGCCAGAGGAAACTTTTCCCAGTTCCGGGCCCCTCAGGTAGAAGTATCCGTATGCTACGATACGCAGCTGGTAGATACGCTCTGCGCCATGGCCCAGCAAGAAGGCATCCCAGCAGGAACTTTGGGCGAAAAAAATCCTGTACTGGACCACGGAACCATGATCCCCCTGTATTTTTTCCAGAAATACAGACCTCTTGCACAGGTAAAAATTCTCCGCATCGGATTGTCCGGCCTTTCGGCGGAAAGCCATTACCGCTTGGGGCAATGCATTGTAAAAGCCGTGGAGCAGCTGGGCCGCCGAGCCATTTTTCTTGCCAGCGGGGATTTGTCCCATAAACTGCGTCCAGAGGGACCTTACGGGTTTGTACCGGAAGGGCCGCAATTTGATGCAGCCTGCACCCAGGCTTTAGGGCAGGGGGATTTTCTTAAGCTGCTAACATTGGACGACACACTCTGCGAGAAAGCCGCGGAATGTGGGCTGCGCTCCTTCTGGATCATGGCAGGTGCCTGGGATGGTTGGAGCGTCAAGTCCCAGCTTTTATCCTATGAAGGTCCTTTCGGAGTAGGCTACGGCATTGCTTCATTCCATCCGGACGTTCCGGATGAAACCCGTAACTTGCTGACTCCCCTGCAAGCGTGGAAAAAAGCCCTCCGCCTGCAGAAAAAGGCTAAGGAAGATCCTTATGTACGGCTGGCCAGGTTCACAGTGGAAAGCATGGTAAAAACCGGGAAAATGCCACCTCTTCCCACTCGTTTGCCGGAGGAAATGCTCCATACCCGGGCTGGCGCTTTTGTGTCCCTGCATCTCCATGGACAATTACGGGGCTGTATTGGCACCATTTCTCCGGTGCGGGATTGTATCGCCAAAGAAATCCTGTATAACGGGGTAGCCGCTGCGACGGAAGATCCTCGCTTTGCCCCGGTGCAATCTGGCGAACTGCCGGATTTGGAATACAGTGTGGATATTCTGGGAAGGCCCGAACCTGTCACCGCACTTTCTCAGCTCAACCCCAAGCAGTACGGCGTTATCGTGGAAAGCACCCAGGATGCCCGCAGAGGCCTATTGCTGCCGGATCTGGATGGCGTAAATACTGTGCAAGGTCAAATCGCTATCGCCCGCCAGAAGGCCCATATTGCAGAAACAGAACCCATAAAACTGTGGCGGTTCCAGGTGGTGAGACACGTATGACCCTGGGGAATATCCTATGTACCCTCTGCCCCCGGCGCTGCTCCCTGCCGCCAGGTGTCACAGGTTTTTGCCGCGCCCGGGCCAATGTGGACGGAAAAATTGTCTGTCAAAATTATGGGCTACTCTCTTCCATCGCCCTGGACCCCATCGAAAAAAAGCCCTTGCGGCGGTATTACCCGGGGCGTCTCATTCTTTCCGTAGGCAGCTATGGCTGCAACCTGCGCTGTCCGTTCTGTCAGAACGCATCCATCGCCCAACAAGGACGAGAAGTCACCCATATGGAAGTTTCCCCAACGCAGCTCCTTGATCTGGCTCTTGTCTATAGAGAAAAAGCCGGAAATCTGGGTGTGGCCTTTACGTACAACGAACCAGTAGTGGGATATGAATATGTACGGGATTGCGCTACCCTGCTCAAAGAACATAACTTACGGGTAGTGCTGGTTACCAACGGAATGCTGTCCCCTGACCCTTGGAAGGCATTATTGCCCTTGCTTGATGCAGCCAATATTGATCTCAAAGGGTTTACGCCAGAATTTTACCAGTGGATCGGCGGAGATCTGGAAACGGTAAAAGAATCCATCCGCCTGGCTCATGCGGCGAATGTCCATGTGGAAGTCACCACGCTGATTATTCCCGGGAAAAACGACAGTCCTGCGGAAATGGAAGCAGAAGCCAAATGGCTGGCTTCCCTCTCCCCCAATTTAGTTCTCCACGTATCCCGGTATTTTCCCCATTACCAGCTGGATCTGCCTGCCACACCGGTAGAAACAGTATACCACCTGGCAGACGTGGCTAGACAGTATTTGAACTACGTTTACACCGGAAACTGCTAACCTCACAGTAAGACGGTATAGCGTTTTTAGAAGCAAAAACAGCGACAGAGTTGCGCTCTCTGCCGCTGTTTTTGCTTGAAGGTTGACAATAAAAATGGTTAGGAGAAACACGAGGAGTGGTTGTTTCTCTTATGATTAGCCGGGAAAAGAAATTCTTTTCCCAAGTCAGTACGCAAAGGGGAGGGGATGGCAGGCTGTGTTGTCGCCGCAAGGCACCTGTCATCCCGTATTTTGTCTCCTGGGGGGAGACGGTGGAAAAACAGGGGCACACATCCTGTTTTCCCTATACGTTAGAAGGTTTACTGATTAGCGAAAGGGGAGTGGTTGGGTTAGCTATCACTAACCCAACCTTGAAAAAAATAAAGACAATGCGGTTAGTCTTTACTTACAGGAATTATATTAGCATACTTAGTGAAATCCTGCAACCCCTTTTTTCATTTTTTCTTCTTTTTTCTAAAAAAATATTTTTTAGCTCCCTATTTCTCCCTTACCTCCATGTAAAATAGTACCATAACACGCAGTTTTTCCTGTAATTTTCAAAGTTTCCGATAAATTTAGTTATACCTAACTCGTTTATTTACATTGTCTCAATTTTTCTTTCATGTCGCTTTCATATTTTAGCGGTATCCTGTACAATGAAAAAGTGACGGAGGAGGATGATTTTATGAAGATTCTCGTGGTGGAAGACGAACCTACTTTAAATAAAATTATTGCTAAACGCTTGAAGATCGAGGCCTATTCCGTGGACAGCGCCTTTAATGGCAAGGAAGCCTTGCAATACCTGGAAGCCGCGGAATATGATTTGCTCATTGTGGATATTATGATGCCGGAAATGGACGGGTTGACCCTGGTGAAAAAAATCCGGGAGCGCAGCAAGGCCATTCCGGTCCTCTTTCTGACGGCCCTTGACAGTACCAAGGACAAGGTGACAGGTTTGGATGCCGGCGGAGATGATTATTTGGTAAAACCGTTTGAGTTTGAAGAGCTACTAGCCCGAATCCGCAGCCTCTTGCGCCGCAGCCGCAGTGGCGGACAGGCATCTCCCCAGCTGCAACTTCTGGATTTACAATTAGATCCCAGGACCCACCAGGTCACCCGGGCCGGTACGGACATCGCCCTGACCCCCAAAGAATTTGCCATTTTGGAGTACCTCTTGCGCAACCAAGGAACCGTGCTTTCCCGGCAGCAGATTTTGGAACATGCCTGGGATTTTTCCTATGAGGGGTATTCCAATATGGTGGATGTGTATATAAAAACCCTGCGGCAAAAAATTGACAGGGATTTTGAACCCAAACTGCTGCAGACAGTAAGAGGGACCGGCTATGTACTTAAAGCATAAATTGGTTTCTCTGTTTTCCAGACTCCTGCGTTTGATTTCCCATCAGGCAGACCGGATCCCTACCGCATGGAAAGTGACCCTGTGGTACACCCTGTTTCTTACCCTGATCTTGACCCTCTTTACCGGCACCGTACTGAAACTGGCGGAAGACAAAGAGCGGCAAGAAGCCGGCAAGGCCTTGGTTGAAGCTGTGGAAAGAGCTTCCCGTCCTGACCGGCATTTTACCGGCTACGACAAAAACGTGTACCTCACCCTGCGCAGCCACGATGGAAAAATCCTAGATGGCTTTGAACCCGAAGGGATGCCCCAGCTCTCCCCTGCTTTCGGCAAGGGCCCCCAAAAGATCAAATTTGGCGGGCAGTCCTACCACTACATTGATATGCCCCGGCAGTTTCCTCAGGATCGGGGAAAAATCATTCCCCACTCCCAGCCCGGCCCCTGGGTCCGTGGCGTTTTGCCGGACCAGGTTTTTGCCAACCGCTACCAGGTTTTTCTGGTAACGGCGCTATTGGCACTTCCTCTTTTTTTACTTCTAGTTACCGCCGGCGGCTATAAGATCATTAAGCACAGTTTTGCCCCCGTGCAAACCATGAGCAACGCTGCCCGGGCCATCGGAGAAACCGGAGATCTATCCCAGCGGCTTCCCCTGGGAGAAGGCAACGACGAAATCCACCAGATGGGCCATACCTTTAACTGGATGCTGGGGCAATTAGAAAACCAGCTGGAACGGGAAAAACGTTTTACTTCCGACGTATCCCACGAGCTGCGCACCCCCACGGCGGTCATCATGGCAGAAAGCGAATTGAATAAGGATTACACCGACAACGTAGAAGAAGCCAAGGAAGGATTTCGGCATATCTTTGACCAGTCCCGGCACATGGCCTACCTGATTAACGAACTGTTAGAGCTTTCCCGGCTGGGGAGCAAAAAAAGTGTGGAGATCCGTCCCGTGGACTGGTCTGACTTAGTCCAGGGCACCTTGGAAGACTACCAAAAACTTCCCCAGGCCAAAGATCTCCAGTGGGATATACAGCTTATGCCCCACCTGGTTGTTGAAGGGGATGAAGCGCTATTGCACCGGGTGCTAGGCAATTACCTGGACAACGCCCTGAAATTTACCAAAAGCCGTATTAACGTTTCTCTTACGGCCACCAAAGAGGGGTATGCCTTGCTTAGCGTCAGGGATGACGGTATAGGCATACCCCAGGATAAGCAGCAGGAAATCTGGGACCGACTGGTACAACTGGATCCTTCCCGGAATAAGGACCGAAACCAGGGGCTTGGCCTTGGCTTATCCTTTGTGGCCACGGCAGCCAAACTATTAAAGGGGCATGCCGGTGTAAAAAGCACCCTAGGAAAAGGCAGTACCTTTACCTTCTCCCTGTTGTTAAAGAAAAGATAAACTCCCTTGCAAAATCGCTTTTTTCATGTTTCCTTCATCTCCTGCCCCTATACTGAGGGCAACCAATGAAGAAAAAACAGCCCCAGGCTGAAGGAGGAAGTATCATGAAGGAAGAACAAAAAGCAAAATTGGAAGCGTTGGCAGAAAGAACCCTGCAATGGGGAAAGCAGACCTTTACCCCTCGGCGAATGAAAAAAGCCGTAGGCGTCGTGTTGGTGCTAGCAGTAGCTGGCGCAGGCGGGAAATTTGCCCTGCACCGGGTCAAAGGCGCCGCCCGGCTGCAAGAGGCCCAGGCCCGCAGCAACCTGCTGCAGAACCTGGCCGCATCCCAGAACATCACCCTACTAACCACGGAAGCGGTCAAAGATAAGGTGGCCCAGGCCCTAGGCACCACCCCGGACGCCGTAACATTTAAAAATGTAATCCTAGCGGACAAAGGGCCTAAAGAGTTCCAGGGCCCTAAGGATAAAGATCACAACTTTAAAAAAGAGCGCAAAGACGACAACAAACACCGGGATAAAAAGGAAAACCGGGACGATCGCTTTGACCATACTAGAGCGCCCCAACCTCCTGTAAACGGCCAGCAGCCAATAGCAGCACCACAGCCTGATCGCCAGGCCATGGCGGCAGCTCCAGGACTACCTGCTGCTCTACCGGCTGCCCCTGGGCCCCATGCAGAGCCACATTTTGCTGGTGCGTCTAAAAATAATGGTTTCCCGGCCTTTTATCTGGCTGACTGTGAAATGGGCGGTATGCGTTACCATTTTGTCATTGATGCCCAAAGCGGGAAAATTCTCCGCAGCCAGGTCCATAAAGAAGGGCTACTAGATTCCTTCCTGGCCTGAGTTTCGCGTCCCGGCTATAGGGGGATCCTAGCAAGCAAAGGAGGTCCTTGCTCATGAAAAATGCTTGCGTTGTAACACAGGCCCACTTCCCTGTCATCTATGCCGTTCCCCGGCAATATGCCACCTATGTGGGTCGCTTTAAAAAATTTTCTGTCCTGTTGCTTATCTTGGCCCTAGTGGGTGGGACCAGTGTATTGCTGGCCCTGCATGCCCATCTGTTATAGCTTGACACAACGACAATCCTACAGAAAACCGAGCCCATGCCCTTTTGCCGAGGGTATGGGCTTTTTGCTTCTCAAAACTTTTTTAGAAAATTAGCGAAGCCAGGGCTTTTTTCATTTTCCTTTCATGTTTTCCCACTATACTATGTTTGTAAGTTGAAGTAACAGAAACAGAAAGGAAATGATCTGTATGAAAAGCGTATCCATGAAGAAAAGTTTTGCTTCTTTTGTAGCTGCCGTGGCTGTTATTTGTGGTCTTAGTTCCGTACTGACTCCAGCTGCCCAGGCTGCCGCTCCCAGACCCCAACCACCGATGGAAAACCGGGTGAATGGTCCAAAAGCACCCGTTCCTCCTAAAAATAACAACAAAAAGAACGTGCAAAAATATCGGAAGCCCCCGGTGAAAAATACCAGAGCTCCCAAAAAGGCTCCCAAAGCCCCGAAACAACAAAACCGGGCCCCGCAAAGACAGAATAACAACAGACCCCAACAACCCGCTCCCTTCGGCGCCCCCGCGCCCCGTCGGTAAGCGCACCGGGTAGAAAAGCAGCCAGCCAAGAACCCACCAGTTCTTGGCTGGTTGCTTTTATGTGCAATCACAAACAACTTGCAACCAAACCTTGTACACCTTGGTTGTTCATCAGTTGTTCCGTTATTTACACTAGAAATACCATAACCACGCAAAGACAAGGCAATCTATGCTATAATAGTAAAAATATGCCAAGGAGGCGTGGCGATCAATGGGATTCAGTTTACGAAGCAGCGGGGCAGGAAAAACATGCGGACTTATACTGGCGCTTTTTCTAACAGTGGTGGTGTACTGGCTGCCACTGGAAGGGTTAACACCAGCAGGGCATAAGGCCCTTTCCCTTTTCACCGGAATTTTCGTTCTCTACTTATCCCAAGCGCTCCCCCTTGCCATCACTAGCCTGGCAGTTGTCCCCTTTGCCGTATTGTGGGGAATTGCACCGCTTAGAACAGCCCTGCGTCCCTTTGCTTCCCCCCTGATTTTTCTTTTACTGGGAGCATTTCTGCTGTCTGCGGCTATGCTGGAAACTGGTCTAGCCAATAGGCTCACGTTTCTGATTCTAAAAAAAGTTGGTACCACCACGTTCCGGATCACCTTAGGGGTTACGCTGGTTAATATCGTGCTGAATTTCCTAATCCCCTCCAGCACCGCCAAGGCCGCCATCTTGCTGCCGCCCTGTCTCAGCATCATCGGATTGTTTAAGGATCGTCCCTGTCCTCGCTTTGCCACCAATCTGCTACTGACCTTAAGTTTTAGTACGTCTGTGATCGCCGTCGGCGTCCTGACAGGAAACGTATGCAATTCCATTGTCAATTTCTATCTTGGTGAGGCCAGCGGCCATGAACTTCTCTATCTGGAATGGCTGAAACTGGGATTTCCACCCGCACTTTTCATGACCTTTTTAACCTGGTTCCTCATCCAGAAGGTCTTCCCGCCGGAAGAAAAAGAAATCCCAGGAGGCAGAGAATTCGTCCTCCAGTCCTTGAAAGCCATGGGGCCCATGGACAGTCGACAAAAATATACCCTGGGCGTGTTTCTTGTCACAGTTTTCCTATGGGTATGCGGCGGCTGGCTTCATATTGAGACCGCCACTGCTTGCCTTTTCACCAGCTTGTTTTTATTTATCCCCAAGTGGGGACCCATCACCTGGAAACAAGCAAGCACCCAGCTTCACCCGGATATTTTGCTCATCACCGCCGGTGGTTTCAGTTTGGGAGACCTGCTGATGCAAACTGGCGCGGCGCCTTGGATTGCCGCCCGCAGTTTCTCCCTCTTGGGACTGGATCGTTTCAGCCCCTTGCTGCTGCTTGCGGCCGTCGTCATCCTATGCCAGTTTCTTCATGTCTTTTTTGTGGGTGCCACAGTAATGTGTACATCCATTCTGCCCATTCTGATCGCCATGGGACAACAGGCAGGCCTACCCTCCACCTATTTGCTGCTCCCCGCCGGTATGATCATTAGCGGCTATCCTTTGCAGATGTTTTATTGCACCACGCCCAGCATTCTGGTATATGGGACAGGAAAAGTTAGTGTCACAGCCTTTCCCAAGGTGGGCATCCCTATTTCCCTCGTCGCCTGTTTCCTCTACATCCTGTGTGGTGCTAAGTTTTGGTAGTGCAATTACAAATCCACTTTAATAATTTTATTTTCTAACATAGTTTGTTACTCTTTTTTTAATTAAAATCTTTTTTTATTGAAAAAGTACACGCTTAGCAGTCCATTTGCGTTTTTTGTCCTTGAACATGTCCCATTGCCCATAGTATAATAGCTTTAGTGGTGATCGTAGCATCACAAATACGAAAGGAGATGTTGGTATGTTCAAAAAGTTGGGAAAAACTCTCGTAGTCACGGCATTATCCGTGGGCGTGTCCATGGGCTTTATGGTCCAGGCAAATGCCATGGTCGGCGGCAAACCGGTCATAGGGATTTCTTGGAAAAGCAATACCCAGGATTATTCTGCCTTCAAACGGATCATTGAACTGGCAGGAGGCATTCCGGTAGAGCTGGGCCAGATCAAGAGCAACGACGTAAAGTATGACGCCGATGGCAAAGTAGCCGCCAGCGACATCGAAAAATCCGGTATGCTGAAAACCAAACAAGCCAATGCCATTAAGGCCCAATTGCTGGACCATACCAACGCTGCCGCTGTGATGCAGGACATTGACGGGATTTTCTGCACCGGCGGAGAAGACATTAGCCCTAGCCTGTACAAAGTCCCTGAAAAAGAAAAGAATCACGGGGAAGAAATTAACGCGGCCAGGGACGTTTCCGACTACACCTTATTGGCCTATGCGTTAAAGAACGATATTCCCATTCTGGCTGTCTGCCGCAATGAGCAGATGATGGGCATTTTGCACGGTGCCAAATTCATCCAGGATATCCCCGATTACTACAAGGCCCACAACAAAGCCTATGATGATCTGCACCGGATGCCCCCTGGAACCCCCAATCGGGATTATGCCCGGCATGACGTGCACATTCTCCCTGTAAAATCCCATCTGCGGGATATCGTGGGCAGCAATGAGCTGAAAAATGTGTCCTCCTGGCACCATCAAGCACTGGAAGATATTTCCGGGACGGACTTGATCCAAACAGCGGAAACCACGGACAACGGCATCTCCATCATTGAAGGGATTGAAAACCCCAATAAGAAGTTCTGCGTTGCCGTACAGTTCCATCCGGAAAACGACCTGAAACACGTTCTGATCCAAAAGGACGATGCCAAAGACTACTGCGATACCACCATTTGCATGAATTTCTTTAAGGCCCTGATGCAAGCTGCCACAAAATAATAATAAGAAAAAGAAATGCACGGAAGGGCCCATCACCCTTTCCGTGCATTTTTACGTTATAGTGAATAGAGTTCTGGCCGGCGATCCTCATAGGATGGCAGCTTGCGGCGAACCGCAGCGATCCGGTCTAGGTCAATTTCTGCGGCAAGCAGTGTCGGTTCTTCTCCAGCGGCCACCACAGGAACCCCCATGGGATCCACCACTACGCTCTCTCCCAGGTTGTTGCTCTTACACAAATCGCAGGCGCATAGATACACCGTATTTTCCACTGCCCGTGCGTTAATCAGCGTATGGAACTGGCGGCTCTTCATGTCGCCTTTCACCCAGGCTGTGGGCATGACGATGATGTCCGCCCCGTGCTTTCGTTCATATCGGGCCACTTCCGGAAACCGCACTTCATAGCAGACAAAGAGCCCGATCCGGCCAAACGGTGTATCAATGGGTTCAAACAAATGGTCCCCCGGCTTCTTATTGGCAGATTCCTTGGCCCCAAAGGCATCGTACATATGGGTTTTCTGATAGGTAGAAACGATGTTTCCGTCACTATTTAATACAACCGTTGTATTATAGTTGCGGTCATCCTCCGAATCTTCCACCTTTTCATTCATCCCAAAGATCATCCACAGTTTGTTTTCTTTAGCCAGCTGCCGCATCCCCGTCACAAACGGCCCATCCAAAAATTGCGCCGTACCCAGCATGGTTTGCCGGTCCGTTCCCGCCGGGAAATGACTCATAAAGCCCTCCGGGAACACCATCAAATCCGGATGGTAGGCCTGCATCGCCCGGGCTACAGCCTTCTGCGCATTCGTTAAATTTTGGGCCGGATCCCCTTCCTCCGGCATCTGCGCCAGTACAAAAATGCTTTTTCTTTTCGTCATGTTTGTGGTTTTCCTTTCACTCATACATTCCACGGTTATCATATTCTGCCCGATATTTCCAATTCCCGGTAAGAATATAGAAAGACACGTACTCTAAAAGGTTTCCATCCTCCCGGTATGTCCGCCTGTTTACCAACATTAATGGTGTCCCATGGGGGACCTGCAACAAAGCGGCAATCTCCGGAGACGCTCCTACCGCCTGGATTTCATCCTTTGTCCGCTGAATTAGGATATGGAGCTCATCGTAGAGAGCCAACATAGAAGAAAAATTTTCCTTGCTGCGGATGAACTCAGCATCAACACCGAAAATATAATGCTGTAAATAATAGATCGGCCGTTCTTTATAAAAGCGCAATCGCCTGACACTTACCATTCCCGTCCCAACAGGAACTTCCAGCAGATTTGCCAAACCAGTGGAGCAATGCTTTTCCTGCACAGAAAAGGTATGACAAGTTAAGTACGCTGCTTTTTGGGAAAATTCTTGGCCGAAGCCGCTTAATTCCACATGGGGCCATTTTTTCATGCCTTTAACAAAAGTCCCTTTACCAGCTCGCCGATCAATGAACCCTTCCATGCTAAGTTTTTCCAACGCCTGGCGAACAGGCGCTTTGCTAGCACCAAAAGCAGTACACAGTTCCTTTTCTGTGGGCAGCTTTGCGCCTTCTCCGTATACGTGAGTTTTGATTTTCTTTAGCAAGTCCTGATAAATCGTCTCATACATGGGTTCTTTCATAACACTACCCCTGATTCTCTTTATACGCCGTTAAAGACAGCTGAGAGAAATTAAGCTTTTTCGAAATATTTGTAATTCCCATTAATATGAGGCAGGCTTTCGCCAGCGTCAATTCGTTTCTTTGTCGCCGGTTCACCATTTTGCTTCGTAACAGCTCTCTCCCCATATTCCTTTGCAAATTGAGGATCCACCACAAAAATTCCATCATCATCTGCTACGACAAGGTCCCCCGGTTTAATGACTACGTTATCAATAGCAATCGGGACATTGATCATGCCTTCAATCCCAAGGCTGCGGGTTGTCAAGGCACTAACACCACGGCTAAAGATATTTAGATTCATATCACGCAGAGCATTAACATCTGTAATACATCCATCAATAATAATTCCAGCAACGCCTTTTTTCTTATAAGAATATCCTACCAGTTCCCCTAATGGGGCCCGGTCATATTCATTACAAGTATTTACACACAGCACATCACCCGGCTGGACAATATCTATTGCTTTATGAATGGCAATGGAATCCATATGAGGCAACTGCACGGTAACAGCATTGCCAACAAAATGAAAGTTTTCTTGAAACGGTTTTAGCCCTGTGATAAATCCAAAATCCGTCATGTGTCCAATAGAAGAAGGACACACCTGATCATACAGCTTCCGCAGTTCATCTGTTACACCTTGTACTCGCTCTTTCATTAAAAACATTTTAACGGCCTCCTTTATCAATCCTCATTTATTTAATTCATACGCATAGTAGACTATGCCAGATGTCATTAACCAGGCAATGACTAGCATCGGAAACCCTGCTTTAAAATAATCTTTGATTTCATATCCCCCTGGTTTCCACACCAAGAGGTTAGGCCCTGTGCCAAAGGGCGTGCAAAATGCCAAAGAAGACGCTACAGCAATCCCCATAACTACACCCCGGGGATCCAGTCCCAGAGACTGTGCGTAAACAATTCCCAATGGCAGCATAATCGCTGACAAGGATGTCCCCATCATAAACTGCGTCAAAAAAGCAGTAAGGCCTACAATTAGTAAAATTGCCACAAAGGGGCTGACAGAAGTCGCATATTGACCAATCAGGTTGATTAACAACTGGGTTACGCCGGTTTTAGCCATAGCCCCACTCAGTGGAAATACGCCTGCTACCAGGAATAAGGTAGGCATACTGAAAGAATCCAGGGCGTCATTGACCGTAATACATTTGGTCACTACTACCAGAATAGCACCAATAACGGCCGCCAAATGGAAAGGCATCAATTTTGTGGCAAGCGCCACGATCAAAAGTACAAAGACCAAGGCAGTCGTTATCATGCCGCGCTTGTCTTTTTTAGCCACAGGAGGAATATCATCATAACGGGTTTCTACACTGGGAAGTCCCCGACTGCCGATAAAATACATATACAATCCACAGACAATCGTAATTGGTAAGCCAATTTTAGTAAATTCGAAGAATCCATACCCGGCAAACCCAGCTTTCTCCAAAAGGCCGCTAGCAATAATATGAGGTGTCGTTCCGACTAAGGTAATGGTACCGCCCATGGAAGCAAAAAATGCCAAAGTTAAATAAATGCGAGATAATTTTACATGAGCCTTTTGAGCCATAGCTCCCACAATGGGCATCAGGCATCCGGTAGTTCCTGTATCGTTTAAAAAAGCGCTCATACCAGAAGCAACCACGGCTACACTAAGGGTCAGTCTCCGTTCCGTCTTGCCGATTAGATTAATTATAGTACTACCAATCAGATCAGCCAATCCCGTTTTCATGATGGCCCGTCCAATGACAAACATGGCCATAAAAAACATACATGTAGAATTGGAAAAGTCTGAAAAAGCTGTTGCTGGCTTTAAAATACCTGCCACCGCCAAAATCGTAGGAATAGAAATCCCCACAATTACCGGATCGGCGATTTTCCAGTTCAACGCAAAAAAGACCCAGAAAAACAACCCAATGACCAACCACATTTGCCAAGTCACGTTTCTTCCCCTCCATTTATAAGGCATGCTAGATTTCTATATAGCAATATTATAATATTATGATATTTGCTGTCAAGATGGTTATTCGTTTAATCATATAGCACTATTTTGGTTCTTTGTCAAATGTTGGGGAGGACCCCAAATTCATCCTTTTCTGGTG
>DXYB01000070.1 GCA_019416065.1 Acidaminococcus sp.
ATGGGGTTTTGTGAAGGTAAACGTCCACAAGACCCCAACATTTATTATAGAACCACTATTTTTTATGGTTTGTTCTTTCCAGATGATAACTGTACCATCCAAAAAAGACAGTGGTGCAGTCCACCACTGTCTCTCATTCGTCTTCACCGACATAGTCAACTTTATTTAATTTTTTAGAGCTTCCAGAAATGCATTCATGGTAGCATCACCAACTTGTGACCGAACTTGCTTTGTCACAATATCAAAGCTTTTATCTTTTAGTTGTTGTAATACTGAAGTATCCAGATCAATATCCTTCATACCGGCAGCAACCATTTTCTTCCGATCGTCTACAGCGCTCTTTTTCATGGTATCTTCAGCATATTTCTTGGCTTCAGCTGCAGCTTCATCAAAGACTTTCTTGTAATTATCCGGCATACTGTCATACTTGGCTTTGTTGACTAGGAAAAGATTCGGATACAGAATATGGTGGGTCTCAATCAAGTATTTTTGTACCTCAGGAAAACCAGCATTCAACGAGGTATCATACGGGTTCTCCTGTGCATCCACCAAATGTTGCTGTAAAGAAAGATATAATTCACTGAAGGCGATAGGAGTTGGGTTCGCTCCAATAGCCTTCCAAAATGCAATATGGTTGTTGTTCTCTAATGTACGAATTTTGAGGCCTTGGAAATCTGCAGCATTGTGGATTTCCCGGTTAGAAGTGGTTTCACGGAAACTGGCGGCTTGTGCCATGCTCATGAACTTATAGCCTTTATCCGCAAAGGATTTTTTTAAGATATCCGCATATTTACTGTCATTCAGGACTTTGTCAATTTTTGCTTGGTCCATACCAAGGAAAGCGTACGGGAGATCCAGGACTGCCAGTTCTGGTACAAAGGACACAGCAGGAGACGGCTGGAAAATCATACCTCCAATGTCCCCGTTCTTTAAGCTTTGCATCATTTCCCCGTAGGTTCCTAATTGATTCCCCGAATATACTTCAACAGTAATCGCACCACCAGATTTTGCCTCTACCAGCTCTTTAAATTTTTTGCAGTAAAGATCTCCGATAGAATTTTCAGCCGCCCCATGTCCGAAGATATAGTCAAACTTCTGCTCACCAATTGGTTTCCCACTACCCGATGAATCTGCTTGTTGTTTTGCATCATTTCCACCACAGGCAGCTGTCAGGAACATCAAAATCATCATGCTAATTGCCAACAGCTTCTTTTTCATGTTTGCATCCTCCTCACAATAGACATAAACTTAAAGCCGGAATTAGAGTAATTAATAGGACCGCTACACAATATACTGAAATAAAGGGAAGCACTTTTTTCCCGAGTGTCATAACAGGGGTATCCACCAGCGGCGATACAACGAACAAGTTTAAGCCAAAAGGTGGCGTCACCAACCCAATCGCTAAACAGACAACAAGAATAACACCAAAATGGATCGGGTCAATATGATACACTTTCAAAGTCGGCATCAGGATAGGTGCCATAATCACAATTGCTGGACCCGTATCCATCACCATACCAAGCAGGAAAAACAGGACAACAACTGCCAGTAGGAAGACATCAGCAGATGTAAATGTCGCTGCCAAAACCTTTGAAATGGTCTGCGGTGCCCTTAATAACGTAAGTACACGACTAAATGCAGTGGCAATAGCCAGGATAAAGATTAACGGTGCATATGAGCGAACAGACTCAATAATTAGCTTCCAGATCTCATGAACTTTGATGGTACGATAGATGAACATACTACAGAAGAGAGAGTAAAATACAGAGACGCAGGCAGCTTCCGTTGGCGTCGTAAGCCCACTGTAAATTCCTCCCAGGATAATCAGTGGAGAGAGCAGCGCCCAAAAGCTGCCCTTAAATAAATTCCAGAATCCCTGTTCCCGCAGTGCTTCATAATTTTTTTCAATTTTTTCTTTATCTTCACCATAACGATGGCAATAATACCAGCAATATCCCATGAGACACCCACCAATCAGAAGTCCAGGAATAATACCTGCAATGAACAGTTTTCCTACAGAAGCACCTGTGGCAAGCCCATACAAAACAAATGGAATAGATGGTGGGATAATAACGCCCAGACTTCCAGCCGTTGCAATCATCGTCGCAGCAAAATCTTTATTGTATCCCAAGCTGACCAAAATAGGAATAGTCATTGACCCGACAGCAGCTGCCGTAGCAGGGCCTGACCCTGAAATAGCACCATAAAATAAACATGTTGCAACTGCTGCACAAGGCATTCCAGCTGTACGTCGTCCAATAAAATAAGCAAAAACATCAAACAGTTTTTTGGAAATTCCTCCTCGCGCCATTAAAACCCCTGCAAGGATAAAAAGGGGAACTGCCAGAATCGCAATAGTATCCGCGCCGCCAAAAATAGCCCGAATCAAGGCATCAATTGAAGTTGCGCCTCTTGCTCCCATCAAGGTTGGGAAAATAGTAGAGATAGCAAGGGAAGATACAATGGGGAACCCAACAAATAGAAATATGCCAAAAATGATAAATACTGTAAGTGCCATAATGTCCCCTTTCTTATTCCGCAACTTTTTTGTAAACGCTAATATAAAAGTGAACCATTTTGGACCCAAACGCTAATGAAAAA
>DXYB01000008.1 GCA_019416065.1 Acidaminococcus sp.
GGCTTCGTCCATCCCCACCACAAAACACAAGCGCTCGATCCGGCTGATCAGCCGGCTGGCGGTAGTGGCATCCGTGGTGCGGCTCCAGCGGGCTTTGAGAGCGGGCAGGGTCCAGTTGCTGGTGATAAGGGTTCGTAGGTTTTCCTTGTAGCGGGTATCCAGTAGCCGAAACAGCTGCTCTAGTCCCCAACTGGTGGGCTGCTCGGCGCCCAAATCGTCCAGGATCAGCACCGGGCTGTGGGCCACCTTGGCAAATTCTTCTTTCATAGCGCCGTGAAGGCTTTGCCGCAAAGTTTCCAGAAAATCCCCACAGCTGGTAAAGCGTACCGGCACATTTTGCAACAGGAGTCCCCGCCCGATCAAACTTACGAGAAATGTTTTTCCCGTGCCGCTGGGGCCATGGAGGTAGAGCCCGCCGCTGCCTTTGGGACTGCGCACCAGCTCCCAGGCCTTACTAAGGGCCCGTTCATTTTCCGGAGACCCTTTAAAATCCCGGAAACGTTTTTCCGCAAAAATTTTGGGAAGATGGGCCGCCGCAAATTGTTTGGCTTCCCGGCACTTTTGCAGCTTTATTTCTTTTTGCGGGCATTCCATGAGCGCCATGGAGTAGTGCCCCATAAATCCCCGGACAATGGGCACCATTTCCGGAATTTCCTGGGTACAGTCCTTGCCATTACAGGATAGGCACAACTTTTGGGCACAAAGGATCTGCTCGATCCGGTCCTCGTTTTGCCGGGCCATTTCCGTAAGCAGCGGCACCACCTTTTCCGGGGCGTCCACTACGTTTTCTACGTAGCAGGTGGGGAGGATATCCCCTTTTTTACTGGCGAGAGGAATTTTTTCTGTTGTCATGGTGCTAGTCTCCTTTTTCCTGGTAGTACTTTTTAATAGTTACGTAGGTGTAATGGATACACCCACCAAGGGTGTATATTTTTATCCTGATCTTACTTGTCCTACACTACCCTTACTTAACTTAACCTTACTTTACTTTACCTGTGGTGCCACTTGGTTGCCATTTGGTTGCCATTTGGTTGCCATTTGGTTGTCAGTTGGTTGCCATCTCGTAGCTTCCGTCCCTGCAGCGCCGGATTTTATCCCGTTCTGGGAGCAGACTAGGCGTGTAACGATCTTTGCGCAGCACATTGTGCCAAAACCAGTGACGGATTGCCATTACACCGCTGGGAAACGCCAGAAGAAAATGCTTTGCTACCAGCGCCTCCACATCCTTTGCCGTGCAGCCAAGGAGCCTGGCCAAGGATTTGGGGTTAGTGATAAAGCCGTCATCATCTGCTTCCATGACGCATTGGACATAGAGATATTGGGCTGAGAGGGGGAGCTCCAGAAAATCATCCTGCCGGATCAGCTGGATATGGAGCATACGTCGTTTGGCCATAGAGACCTCCTTTTCGTATCGTGCCGGACTTACCGGCAATGCTATCAGGTTTGCCGCTTAGTACGGCGTACTGTGTTCAATGATCCCGTTGATGGAGACGTGAAAATACCGCATAAATTTCTCCACCGATTCCAAGGTGGGGTAATGGGCCGCATCCTCTTTGTCGTAGTAGCCGTGATAAAATCGCCAGGTGGTTTTGTAACAGACACCGGACTCCTCGGCAATTTGTTCCAGTGTTTTGCCGCTAGTGTCTACTTGATAGCAGAACGGGGCGGTAGAAAACGCCATTTGCAACACTCCTTGTTTCATAATCGTGATTAGATAAAAAATGCGAACATGCGATAGTATATATAAAACAATCATGATTGTAAAGGAACTCCAGTTCCCGGACTTAGAACTCCGGTTCCTTGCATGAAATTGCAATCTGTGCTTAGCGAACATAGAGCAATTTTATAAAGAGCCCCTATCGTCGTGCAGAACCGTACTGTGCCAGTACAAGAATTGTAGGTAGTTTTTGTAAAATTTAATACAATTAAAACCAATTTCACGCGATTCTCCCTGTGAAAAATACATTTCCCCCAATTTTTACCCCGTTTCAGGTGATGGAAGTAGAATAACCATACGGAAAATAGATGGAAATAAAAACGAAAAATAAAAATAAAAAATACGAACGTAAAAATATAAAAAGATATTTACGTTCGAAAAAATGAGCTGAAAATACTTTTTGTGTTTTTATAGAAATGGAGGAGGACTTACAATAAGTCGGAAAGGATGGGTTTTAAATAGATGTTGTAAAAACAGTCTCGTCGATGGTATGGATTATATTGCTTGACGTGATGTAAACCTGGTATAATGAATGAGATAGTGAATAGGAAACGAAGCTGTGGAAAGGAGGCCCTGCAACATGATGTACCCCTATATGACGCTAAATGATAATACCGAAATTACGCATTCCAAACTTCAGGAAGATGGGACTGTAAAAGTCTATATTGAAACACCCTGCTATGGAGGTTTCCACTGTGCTACCTGCATCCTTCCTGCATACCAATGGACGGATATCCAAGGGTATTCCGCAGCACAAGTAAAAGAATTTGATGTTTTTGTCCATCATAATGCTCATTTAATCATGCAGCTGGCTGCAGAAGGAGGATTCGTACATGCCACAGCTGTTTAGAATGGGCCCGTACGTGATTTACTTCTGGTCCAATGAAGACTCTCCCTTGGAACCTATTCATGTTCATATTGCAGAAGGAGTTCCTTCCAAAAATGGTACCAAGGTATGGATTACCCATGATGGGGGTGCCTTACTTTGCAACAATAATTCTAAAATCCCTCGTCGTGTATTAAATCTGTTGCTGAGGGCCATTGAAGCCAATAGCCAGATGATTATACAGAGTTGGGAAAAGCATTTTGAGGAGATACAGTTTTATTGTTGAGCTTTATTGGGTGATGGCAATAGGGTAATAAGGAACGCATCAAGCACTTGCACATAGCCGGCAGGTGCTTTTCTTTTTTAGTTGTCCGCCCATTTGGGGGCGGAGGTATCAGCGCGCTAGCGTGGATGGCGGGGGGAACAGGGAAATACGACTACAAAATTGAAAGAACAATAGACTTATGATAAAATAAAGATAAAAAATAGTGTAAGTAGAAGGTGAAACTATGATTCATATTCGTCCTGTTTCCGATTTAAGAAATAAGTTTCCCGAGATTGAAAAGACTGTGTTACAGTCTAATGCCCCAGTATTTCTCACAAAAAATGGCTATGGAACTATGGTTTTAATGAGTGTGGAGCAGTATGCTGCACTCACAGAGAATATAGAGGAAAAATTGGATATGGCGGACCGGGTGGCGGAAGAAACAGACATCCGCTATTCTGGAAAAGAAGTCTTTGACCGGGCACGGAGAAGAATTCATGACGCCACCAAAGTATAAATTAGAAATATTACCCCTCTTTGAAGATGACCTACGGGAGATTTTGGACTATATCACTGAGCAACTGCATAATCCGGCAGCAGCTATGGACCTTTTGGACGATATTGAAGAAGCGATTACAGAACGCATGTCATGTCCAAAGGCTTTTTTGGCGTATCCTACCACGAAAAAGAGAAAAGCTCCCTATTACTGTATTCATGTAAAAAACTTTATGGTATTTTATGTGGTCATAGGTAACGTCATGGAGGTGAGGCGTATTTTGTATGCCAGAAGAAATATCACCGATTTAATCGGGTAAAAAAATGCTGTCATAAAATCGCCCAATGGACGAAGCTGCCAGAAGAGGAAATCCGCCAGATTGCCAAGGAACATGGAATGAAAATTTGAACTAGCATCAGTTTTTTACAGGCACTCTTTACAAGTGCCTGTTTTTTATGGCGCTTTTTTGCTACAATATAAGTTAAAGAATTTGGAAGGGGTGGATGACGTGAAGATTGTGGTCGCTATGTATGTACGGGAATCGGATAAAAAAGTGTTGGAAGCGGCGGCACCGGGGGCCGTATTCCACTATGGAAAAGAAGTAGAAGCGCTTAAGGAAGCGGATGTGATTATCGGCAATGTGGCGCCAAGCCTGTTGCGGGATCTGCCCAAGTTACAATGGCTGCAGCTGAATTCTGCCGGTGCGGACGCCTATTGCAAGCCCGGGGTATTGGGAGAGCAGGTTCTGCTTACCAACAGCACAGGCGCCTATGGACAGGCCGTATCAGAACATATGCTGGCCATGCTCCTCAGCCTTGTGAAAAAGTTAAATCGGTATGAGAAAAACCAGGCACGTCACTTGTGGCAGGATGAGGGAGAGGTGCGGAGCCTTACGGAACTCACCATTGCCATTATGGGCTTTGGGGACATTGGCCGGGAATTTGGGAAATTGTGCAAGCTCTTAGGGGCTCACGTGATTGGCGTGCGGCGGCATAAGGCCAGCATACCCCCGGAAGCGGATGAAATGGCTACTATGGACCAGCTTGGGGACGTTCTTTCCCGGGTCGATGTGGTGGCAAGCGTCTTGCCAAGTACCCCAGCAACCACGGGGCTTTATAATGCGGACTTTTTTGCAGCCATGAAAGCAGGGTCTTATTTTATCAACTGCGGGCGGGGCACGGCGGTGAACCAGACCGATTTACGGGCGGCCCTGGAAAGCGGAAAGTTGACAGGGGCGGCCCTTGACGTAGCGACGCCAGAACCGCTGCCGGCGGAGGATCCTTTGTGGGAGGCCCCTCATTTGATCCTTACGCCCCATATCAGCGGGGATTATCATTTGTCTGCTACCTGGGACCGGGTGGTGGCTATGGCAGCGGAGAATCTAAAACGCTATCAGGCCGGGGAAGTGCTGCAGAATCTGGTGGACCGGAAAACCGGGTATAAAAAAACGGAGTAAAAGGAGTACGGTATGTTTTATGTGATCTTGATGGGGATTATTTCTCTTTTTGTCGCTCTTTTTGTGCTGCAAAATGCGGCGCTGGTGGAAGTGAGCTTTTTGTTCTGGCACTTTTCCATGAACCTGGCTTTGATTATTCTAAGTTGCTTTTTCCTAGGATTTCTGGTGGCTAGTTTGTGGACGCTAAAGATCAAAGCGGGCCATTTTATGCGTGATAGAAAATTAAAGGGGAAGATTCGGGAACTGGAGGAAAAAACAGCAGGACGGGAGGACACAACCACGGCTGCTGTGCCCCCAAGCCAACTGCACCACTCCTATACCCCATCCTCCACCTATGATGCCAAAAAGGATACGGATCCCATTATAAAACCCTTTAGACCGAAGGACTAACGATGCTCTATACGAAAATCAGGCAGGAAGCGCCACAGGATGCAAAGCAAATTGAAACCATCTGTACCCTCACCGGGATTTCTCCCATCACAGCAGGCATTTTGCTGCGAAGGAAAGTAACGGAACCTGCGCAAATCACGGAATTTTTACAAGGAAAAGAGCAGCCGTATTATGATCCTTTCCTGCTCAAGGGAATGGCCTCTGCGGTGGATAGAATCCTTCTGGCACTCAAACAGAAAGAAAAAATCACGATTTACGGGGATTACGATGTGGACGGCACGACGGCCAGTTCCCTCCTGTATTTGTTTTTACGCCACGAGGGGGCCGACGTCCATACCTATATTCCCCGCAGGGATACCGAAGGATACGGCCTTAATGGGGCCGCGCTGCAAAAAATCGCAAAGGAGCATACTACCCTTTTGCTCACGGTGGATACAGGGATTAGTGGGGCAGACGTTGTAGCAAGCGCCCCTGTTGCCATGGATATCATCATTACCGATCATCACCTGGCATCTGTGCAGCTGCCCCAGGTGCTGGCCGTGATCAACCCCAATCAGCCGGGGGACGGGTACCCCTTTAAAGGCCTTGCCGGTGTGGGCGTGGCCTTTAAATTATGCCAGGCGTTATGGCAAAAATTGCACCATACAGATGACTTTTGGGACGAGGGAATTGCGCTTGTGACACTGGGCACCGTCGCGGATATGGTGCCACTGTTGGATGAAAACCGGGAAATCGTAAGAAAAGGCCTGAAAAAAATACCGGAAAGTACGCTGCCAGGGCTAAAGGCGCTGCTTAACGTCACGCTTGCGCCCGGTGCGCCTGTAAACACAGGCACCATCGGATTTGGCCTGGGGCCACGGATTAATGCGGCAGGGCGCCTGGATGATGCCATGACGGCCGTAAACCTGATGACAACAGATGACGAAAAGCAGGCAGCGGCCCTTGCGGCGGAATTAGATAGCGCCAACCAGGAGCGGCAGGCCCTCAGCCAGAAAATCTTTGAGGAAGCACTGGCGGAACTTTCTAGCGCCCCTGTGCCCCAATGGGGCATTGTGGTGGGCAAAGAAGACTGGCACCCTGGCGTTATCGGCATCGTAGCCAGCCGCCTTACGGAGAAATTTCAGCAGCCTTCGGTGCTGCTTTCTATTCAAGGGGAGACGGCCAAATGCTCCTGCCGCAGCAT
Source organism: Acidaminococcus sp. (assembly GCA_019416065.1). GTDB lineage: Bacteria > Bacillota > Negativicutes > Acidaminococcales > Acidaminococcaceae > Acidaminococcus. The sequence continues at coordinate 6,334 of DXYB01000008.1, forward strand.
TCCTCCTGTGCACTTATACCATGCGCTGGAGCGGTGCAAGGACCTTTTGATCCAGTTTGGGGGACATGCCCAGGCAGCGGGGCTTACCCTAAAAACAGGAAATATTCCTGCGTTTCGGGAGAAATTTTGCCAGGTGGTGGCGGAAATGCTCGGCCATCAGCCCTATGAACCCAGCTGCACTCCGGACTATTTTGTTCCTAGGGAGGCAGCAGTGGGCATCCCCCAGGTGCAGGAATTGGAAAAACTGGCGCCTTTTGGCGTGGGCAATCCAGCTCCTGTTTTGGGTTTTGTCAAAGCAGAAATTGCCCAGGTGGACCGATTAGGAAAAGAACGCAATCATTTAAAATTTGATGTGGTCCATGGCGGAACGCACTACAAGGGACTGTTATGGCAGGCGGGGGATCGCTACCATGCGTTTTATCCCGGGGAGGAAGCCTGCGTGGCCTTTTCTCCTTCACTCAATACCTTTCGGGGCAATACCAGCGTTAATCTTGAAATTTGTGGGGTGGAGGCACCCTATACCATCATCGATTACCGGCACGAAAACAAGGATAAAAAGACGCTGTTACAAAGTATTTTACAAACTGAGAAAAAAACAGTAGTATATAGTCACGAACCTGTAGCAATCCAAAAGGCATTTCCCCAGGCGACCGTCCGTGCTTATGGGGAGCATGTGCCCAAAGGCAGCGAAACGGTGGTGTTCTATGACGCCGGCGCCGAAAGGGTGCTGCAGGAAGGACACTTCCCCCTGCAGCCAGATGAGACGGGGAAACTGGTGCTTTTATATGACAGGGACGAATTGGTGGCAAAGCGGCAAACCCTGCGCCATCACTATCCGGATATTGCCGGGCTGCGGTGCTGCTATGCGGCGATCCGGGAGAAACTGAGCCTTACGGGCGTGTACTCGGAAAAAGACCTAATTGGCACGCCAACGCGGGAGGGCTATATTCTGAGCCAGCAGGTGCTCTCTATTTTTTATACGCTGCAGATGTTTTTCTGTCATGAAGGACTTGTCAGCCTGGGGGAAACGACGAAAAAAGATCTTCAGGCATCTGCTGCCTTCCAGGCGCTCCAGGCAGACTATACTAAAGCATTACAAGCGCTTAACCGCGCGTGGCAAATATCGCCCAAAGAGATCGCAGACTTGTGGCGGCAAAAGAGGTGAGAACGATTGGAACAACTAGACGATAAACCGGTGAGTGCGGAAGAATTTTACGCACGCATCAGTACGTATTTAACCCCCCGGGAAGTGGAAGCAGTACGGGAAGCTTATAATTTTGCTGCGGAGGCCCATGCCAAACAAAAACGGGTTTCCGGCGAGCCCTATATCATCCATCCCTTGGGGGTAGCGTCAATCCTGGCCCAGCTCCAAATGGATGCAGCCACGCTCTCGGCGGCCTTTCTCCACGATACGGTGGAGGATACGGATGTAACACTGGAGCAATTGACGGATATTTTTGGGCCGGAAGTGGCTATGCTGGTGGATGGGGTCACCAAACTGGGCCGCATTGAATACATTTCTAGGGAAGAGCAGCAAGTAGAAAATTACCGGAAAATGTTTTTGGCCATGGCCAAGGATATCCGGGTGGTACTGATTAAGCTGGCGGACCGCCTGCACAATATGCGGACCATGAAATATATGCCGGAAAATAAGCAAAAACGGATTTCCAATGAAACGCTGGAAATCTACGCTCCTTTGGCCCACCGGCTGGGAATTTATGCCATCAAATGGGAATTGGAGGATCTGTCCTTCCGGTATATGGATCCCCAGCACTACTATCAGCTGGTGGAGCAAGTCAAAGCCAAACGGCATGAACGGGAAGCCTGGGTGCAGGAAGCCATGGACGAGCTGCGCAAACTGTGTGATGAATCCAATATTCGCTGCGAAATCCAGGGCCGCCCGAAAAGTTTTTACAGCATTTATAAAAAAATGCAGCGGGACCATAAAGGCATCAATGAAATTTATGACCTACTGGCGGTACGTGTCCTGGTGGACACCGTGAAAGATTGTTATGGGGTTTTGGGAATTGTCCACGGCAAGTGGAAACCCATTCCGGGACGGTTTAAGGATTATATTGCCGTCCCCAAATCCAATGGCTACCAGAGCCTTCATACCACGGTGGTGGCAACCAGTGGCCAGCCGCTGGAAATCCAGATCCGCACCTTTGAAATGCACAAGGTGTCGGAATACGGAGTGGCGGCCCACTGGCGGTACAAGGAATCCGGCGGCTCTAAAATGCCCAGCTCGGCGGATAAAAACGTGGATGCCAAAATGGCGTGGCTGCGGCAGCTGCTCGACTGGCACCAGGATATGCGGGATCCCCACGAATTTGTGGATTCTGTACGGGTGGACGTATTTTCCGATGAAGTCTTTGTATTTACCCCCCAGGGGGACGTACTGGATTTGCCCTTTGGGAGCGTTCCCATCGATTTTGCCTACCGGGTGCATACCGGGGTGGGCAATAGCTGCGTAGGGGCTAAGGTCAACGGGAAAATTGTCCCCTTGGATTACAAACTAAAAAACGGGGATATTGTAGAAATCATTACCAGCAAACAATCCCCCGGGCCTAGCCGGGACTGGATCAATATTGCTGGATCCAGCCAGACCAAGAATAAAATCAAGCAGTTCTTTAAGAAAGAGCGGCGGGAAGAAAATATCCTGAATGGACGGGAAATGCTGGAGCGGGAATGCCGGCGCCTGGGGTATGATGTGAATACCCTGTTAGCCCCGGAAAACCTGAAGGAAGTGGCTTCCCGCAGCCATATGGACGGCAGCGTGGAAAACTTATTGGCGGCGCTTGGCTATGGCGGCATCATGCTGAACACGGTGATGATGAAGCTAGTGGACATGTACAAAAAGGCCCAGCGGAAGGATACCCCCAAAAATCTTTCCCAGCTTCTTAGTGAATTGCGTCCTCGGACCACCAAGGCTCATAAGGGCAGTCATGGGATTTTGGTCAAAGGGGAAAATGACATTATGGTGAAACTGGCCAAATGCTGCAACCCCATTCCCGGTGACGCCATTGTGGGCTACATCACCCGAGGCCACGGCGTCAGCGTGCACCGGGCGGATTGTCCCAATGTGCTGGCCAATAAGGAAGAAGCGGACCGGCTCATTGAAGTGTCCTGGGATGTAGCTACCGACAGTACGTATAAGGTGGTGCTGCAGGTGACCGCTTTTGACCAGCCCGGCGTCATGGCCAATATTATGACGGTAGCCAGTGAAACCAAGGTGAATATCAACGCCATCAATGCCCATGTGGATGACGATAAAAGTGCAAATATCATTATAGGACTGGATATTACCAGCAATGAACAGTTGACGTATATTATGGGACGCTTGCGCCGGATTAAAGGCGTGTACAAGGTAGAGCGGAAAACGTCCGGAATGTAGGAGGCGATGTATGCGGGCTGTGGTGCAAAAAGTCACAGAGGCATCCGTAACGGTGGAGCAGCAGGAAATCAGCCGGATTGGCAACGGTTTTCTTGTTCTTTTGGGTGTGGAAGAAGGGGATACGGAAAAAGATGCCGCCTATCTGGCAGAAAAAATTGCGGGACTTAGGGTGTTTGAGGATGCGGACGACAAGATGAACCTGTCTTTGCTGGATACGAAAGGGGCGGTGCTGCTAGTCAGCCAGTTTACCCTTTTGGGGGACGTGCGCCACGGAAGGCGCCCTTCTTTTACAAAAGCGGCGGCACCAGAAAAAGCGGACGCGCTCTATGCCAAAGTCGCTTTGGTATTGCAGGAAAAGCAGATCCCGGTAGCCCTGGGAAAATTCCGGGCCCATATGCAGGTGGCGCTCATTAACGACGGACCGGTTACCATTTTATTGGACAGCCGGAAAGTATTTTAATAGGAGGCAGAATGAAAATTTATCGAGTTGTAGTGGGGCCTATCCAGGAAAACTGCTACATCATAAAAAATGAGGAAAATAATGAGGGGGTCATCATTGACCCCGGCGATGAAGCGGATCGCATCATGGATACGGTGAAAAAAGCCGGCATCCAAAAAGTTCCTGGGATTTTTATCACCCATGGCCACGGGGACCACATCTCCGCCCTGGACGAGGTAAAAGCCGCAACAGGGGCCGCTGTGTATATGAGCAAAGAGGACGCGCCCATGCTGAAGGTATGGAACAGCAGCCTGTCCTATTCCACCCGGCGGGACAAAAAATTTGATCCCCCGGATTTCTATCTGACTGATGGGGAAACCCTCACGGTAGCAGGCATGGACTTTACCATTGCTGCGACCCCTGGACATACCCCTGGGGGCGTGTGCATTAAACTGGATGACCTGGTTTTTTGTGGAGACACGATTTTCCTGGAGAGCGTAGGACGGACGGATCTGCCGGGCGGCAGCTATGATGCGCTGCTGGAAGGCATCAAGAAAAAAATTCTGCCGCTTCCGGATGCGACCAAGCTGTTGCCGGGGCATGGCCCTGCCACCACTGTAGGCTGGGAACGGCGGCGCAATCCGTTTCTCCAGTAGGAGGCCTCCCGTATGGATGATAGGCAGGGTAGGCCTAGGAGCCTTATGGCCAAATTGATTTTTTCCCTTTTGGTGTTTCTGGCCTTTTATATTGTCACCAAAAGTTTTTTGCCCGTATTTCTGGCGATCGCCATGAGTTTTTTGCTGTATCCCATAGTCAATTTTTTAGAAAAACGACAAATTTTCGGGCACGCCATCCCCAATACGCTGGCAGTCCTGGCCTCTTTTCTCGTTTTTGGCCTGTTTGTATTTGTAGCGGCCAATATTCTCATCGTCCCGCTGGCTACGCAGGTGTCCAATCTATTAAAAGCGATGCCGGATCTGGCGGCGCGGGCCAATGAAAGCTTTACGCTTTTTTTGGGGACGGAAGCCCAAAAATTGCCGCCCAGCTTTCGGACCATGCTGCAGCAGGCAGCCAGTAGCATTAGCAGTACGCTGTTAGGCTTTTTGAAGGATATGCTTACAGGCACGGTGCAGGTGGCAAGAAGCCTGGCAGGCTTGGTGCTGGTTCCTTTTTTAAGTTTTTATTTCTTAAAGGACTGGCGTACCCTAAAGGATATGGTGGTGGATTTATTTTCCTATGAAAAACAGCCCCTTGCCAATCAAGTTCTGGGGGATATTGGGAGAATGCTGTGCACGTATATGGACAATATGTTCAAGCTGTGCTTTATTGCAGCGTTTTGCTTGACACTGGGCAACTGGATTTTAGGCGTGCAGTATACGCTGGTCTTAGGATTTTTGGCGCTGATTACAGAAATCATCCCGCTGGTGGGCAGCGTGGTAGGGACGCTGGCTGCCGTCTTTATTGCCCTGCTCCAGAATCCGTCCCTGGCCCTTAAGGTGCTGCTGCTGTATCTGGTGTATTATCAGCTGGATTCCCAGTTTATTATGCCCAATCTGATGGGGCACAGCATTACTCTGCACCCGGTGCTGATTATCCTAGCCGTTTTAATCGGCGGGCAGATCGGCGGCGTGCCAGGACTGGTATTTGCAGTGCCTGTCCTCATCATTGTCAAAGTGCTGTATGGGTACTTCTGGCATAGGGGAGAAAAACGAATCCAGTGAAAGGTAAGGAGTGTGTTGAAATGGCACTCCTTATTGTGGTAAAATTATTAAGTTCAAACACATCCTGTGAACGGAGGGGATACTTATGTTAACTGAGGCACCTCGTGGTACCAAAGACATTCTGCCTGGCACTGTTGGTGGTTGGCGGTATGTAGAGCAAATTATTCGGGATGTATGCCGTGAATTCAACTATCAAGAGATCAGAACTCCGATTTTTGAACATACGGAACTGTTCCAAAGAGGCATTGGAGACGGCACGGATGTTGTGGATAAGGAAATGTACACCTTCAATGACCGCAGCGGCCGGAGTATTACCCTGCGCCCGGAAAATACGGCCAGTGTAGTACGCTCTTTTGTGGAAAATAAATTGTATGCGGATTCGCTGCCTCTCAAGGTCTTTTATATTGGGCCTATGTTCCGCTATGACCGGCCCCAGGCTGGGCGGATGCGGCAATTCCACCAGTTTGGCGTGGAAGCGCTGGGCAGTGAGTCCCCTGCCGTGGATGCGGAAACCATTCTACTGTTTTTGACCGTTTTGCGGCGGTTGGGTCTGAAAGACTTAAAACTTAAAATCAATTCTGTAGGCGACCCCAATTGTCGCCCCCAGCACCGGAAACTGCTGCAGGACTATTTCCGGCCGCATTTAAATGAACTTTGCGAGGATTGCCAGCACCGGTTTGAACGGAGCCCGCTGCGAATCCTGGACTGCAAAGTGGATGCGGATAAACCCTTTATGGCCGGGGCTCCGAAGATTACGGACAACCTGTGTGCCGATTGCCATGATCACTTTGAACTGGTGAAAAAATTCCTTACGGAAGCGGGCGTGGACTACGAAGTGGATAGTAACCTGGTCCGGGGGCTGGATTATTACACCAAGACCGCTTTTGAAGTACAGTACGCACCCCTAGGCGGGCAAAGTGCCGTGGGCGGCGGTGGCCGTTACGATGGATTGGTGGAAGAACTGGGCGGACCCAGTACCCCTGGCGTGGGCTTTGCCATGGGCCTGGAGCGGATTCTTTTGGCGCTGCAGAAACAGGGCCTGTTGCCTGAAGGTAAAGAAGCCATCGATGTGTATGGCATTGTACCTGACAAAGAGGGCGCTGCAGACGCTTTCCGTACCATTACGGCCCTGCGGGAAAAGGGCCTATCCTGCGACATTGATTTCATGGACCGCAGCATGAAAGCCCAGATGAAACAAGCCAACCGGGATGGGGCTAAGTATGCCCTGATCTTTGGGGAAGAAGAACGCAAACATGGCGCTGTCACCGTGCGGAATATGGAAGACAGCAGCCAGGAAACGGTTAAATTCGAAGAGCTGGAAAACTATCTGACAAAATAAGAAACCAGAGGTGTAAAAGGGAATGAGTATGGAGCGCAGTCACTATTGTGGTGACTTGAGAAAAGCGGACGCCGGCAAAACAGTAACCCTGTGCGGCTGGGTCAGCAAACGACGGGATCACGGCGGGATTATTTTTATCGACCTGCGGGATCGGCATGGGCTTATGCAGGTAGTGATTGACCCGGCCCATGATGCAAAAGATTTTCATAAAGCAGAAGCGGTGCGCAGTGAATATGTATTGCAGGTAAAAGGCCTGGTACGGGAGCGTACCCCGGAAACCGTGAACCCCAATTTACCCACCGGGGAAGTGGAAGTGGTCGTTAAGGAACTGCAGGTACTCAATGCGTCTAAAACGCCTCCCTTTTATATCCAGGATGGGGTGGATGTGGACGAAAGTGTCCGCCTCCGCTATCGCTATCTGGACCTGCGGCGTCCGGAAATGCAAAAGAACTTTATCCTGCGCCACAAGGTTACCAAAGCCATTCGGGACTTTTTGGACACCAAGGATTTCCTGGAAATTGAAACCCCTATGCTGTGCAAGAGCACGCCGGAAGGTGCACGGGACTATCTGGTACCCAGCCGGGTGAACCCGGGGAAATTCTATGCGCTGCCCCAGTCTCCCCAATTGTTTAAACAATTACTGATGATTGCCGGGATGGAACGGTATTTCCAAATTGCCCGCTGCTTCCGGGATGAGGATCTGCGTGCAGACCGGCAGCCGGAATTTACCCAGCTGGATATTGAAATGTCCTTTGTGGATGAGGATGATGTAATGAGCCTTACCGAACAGCTCATTGCCTATGTCTTTAAGCAAACCATGAATGTGGACGTGCCCCTGCCCCTGCCCCGTATGACCTGGGATGAAGCCATGGACCAGTATGGCAGTGACAAACCGGATCTGCGTTTTGGCATGCCGCTGGTGAATATGAATGAAGCCCTGGCAGGGACCCAGTTTAAAGTTTTTAAAGATATTTTGGACCACGCTGGCTTGGTGAAGGCCATCACCGTAAAAGGTTACAGCACCATTCCCAGACGGGAACTGGACGGCCTGGTGGATTTTGTAGGGACCTACGGTGCCAAGGGCCTGGCTTGGATCATTGTCAATGAAGATGGTTCCATCAAGAGCCCCATTGCAAAATTCTTCTCCGACGAAGAAATCCAGCGTATTCTTGCTGCCGGCAAAGCGGAAAAGGGCGACGTGATGCTCTTTGTGGCTGACCGGAAACCCAAAGTGGTGGCCCAAGCACTGGGCGCACTGCGTCTGGAAATGGGCAAGCGCCGGGGCCTTATTGACCCTGACAAGCTGGCCTTTACTTGGGTGGTAAAATTCCCCATGTTCGAATACAGCGAGGAAGAACATCGCTATGTGGCAGAACACCATCCGTTTACCTCTCCCTGCGACGGGCATGAGGATAAGCTAATTGAAGATCCTGGTCACTGCTATGCTAAGGCTTATGATATGGTGCTAAACGGCGTAGAAGTGGGCGGCGGTTCCATCCGTATCCATGACGAAGCCGTGCAGGATAAGGTCTTTAAGGCCATTGGGCTTACCAAGGAACAGGCTCATGAAAAATTTGGTTTCCTGCTGAAAGCCTTTGAATATGGGGCACCTCCCCATGGGGGCTTGGCCTTTGGTTTGGACCGCTTGGTGATGTTGATGGCCAAACGGCCCAGTATCCGTGACGTGATTGCCTTCCCGAAGACACAGAACGCCATCGACATGATGTGTGATGCGCCGAATGTGGTGGAAGAAAAACAGATGCGGGAGCTGCATATCCGCAGTACCGTGGTGAAAAAAGACAAAGAAAAAGAAACGACTCCTAAAGCCGAGTAAATAGGCTTACCCACGAGGGGGAGCGATGAAGAAGTACTTCATTGCTCCCCCTCGTTTTTTGATGGTCAATACAAGGGGAGAGAGGTAATCATGATTATAGGATTTAACCATGAATAAAAATATTGTTTATATGAATTATTTACATTATAAAAAGAAAAAGATAAAAAAGATTTCAGAAACTGTTATTAATTACAATTGTATTTAATTTGCACTTGCAATTTTATTTCGAAATTTGTATACTAAAACAGCGCAAAATCTCTGAAAAAGTAAGGAAAAGGAGGTGTCTGGGGTTATAAACTGCTGCAAAGCGGCAAAACGCAGAAATTTGTGTAGGATTTAATAAATTCCCGGTGATGGGGAGGGGTAAGCTGCCAGAAATGGCAGTGCATAGATTGCATTACGCAGAATTGCCGGAAAAATCCGCAAAATAATCTAAATAATGGGGGAAATAAGAACACATGAAAAAGACGAACAAAATTTTAGAAGCAGTCATTCTCAGTAGTTTACTGACCATGCCGGCGCTAGTCAGTGCTGAAAACGTCCAGTTCCAATTGGGCGATGTGATGGTGAACGAAGAGTTAAAAGTGGCAACTAATCAGGGAGGGCCCCTGATTGCAGGGGAGGAAGGCAGTACGGTTTCTATTGAAAAAGCCTCAGGTAACGACACCTATAGTGCGCTGTTTGCAGGGAATAATAAAGGCTTGGTTGTAAAGGGCAAGACCATTACCAGCAACAGTGTACTTGTTGCCAGTGGGGCTACTGCGGCTGTAGGCAACAGCTCTACCGATGCGGTGACCATCACTGGCCGCGGCGAGGCATGGGGCAAGTTTGGTATTTTGGCCTTAGATGATGATAAGACGGCATCTAACGCGCCCCATGTAACGGTGGAAGGCAAAACCGTTACTATCAGCACGGATTCAAAAAACGGTGCAGCCCTTTGGGTACAGAATAATACCCAGTTAGCTTCCGCTCCAGATGAAGTGGCTTCCATCACAGTAACAGGGGATGCGATCAATCTGACTGCTCCTAAGGCAGCCATTGTGAACTACTCCAACGGACAGATCACCCTTACTGGGGATACTATGATTACCGCTCCTGTCGCCCTTGATGTTCGTGGCTATTCCACCACAAATATCAATACGGATGGGGCCCATAAAACGGTCATAAATGGGGATATTACCTTTGAAACCCCGGCTACTGCTGGTAACAAACAAGCTAGTGGGGAGAAAATCAATGCCTATGTGAACCTGAATCTCACTGGCAAGGACTCTGTGTGGACCGGTCGTGCCTATGCGGAATATGATAACGAGGAACATCTGGCGGGGGACGAGTTCCGGGGAGACGTCACTGGGATGCATCTAACCATGAAAGACGGTGCCACCTGGAACGTTACCGGTGGCAGCCTTATGAACACGCTGGATGCGGATAACAGCACAGTCAACCTGGAAGCGGCCAATGCCAAGCTTATGGCTGACAAGGCGACACTTACGGGCGGCACGGTCAACCTGAATGGGGAAGGCAGCAGCCTGCAATCGGATGCGCTCACAGCGTCCGGCACCACCTTTAACTTCAATGGGGAAAAGGCAGCGCTGCTGGGGAAGGCTACCTTAGATGGCGGCACGGTCAATGTGAATCATACTGCCACCGCCGGGGCCCTGACGCTGAACGATGCTACCATCAATCTAAATGGCAATGGTACCCAAATGACGGTGGAGAGTCTTGCAGGTTCTAAAGCCGTGGTCAATACGGAAAGCTTAGAGAACTAATTGAAAACCGGCAGCAGCTCCATTTCGGACCTTACCGTCCATGGCACCCAAAATATTGCCGATGCCATTCATAGCAATACCGACAATGCCCAAAAACTGGCCGATGTGGTGTCCGATAGGGACCGCTCCGTGGCCACTCGGATTACCACCGAGGAAGGCCTTGTGGCTGGCTCCTATGACCTAGCTGTGGAAGATGGCAAGGTGATCTTGCCAAAGAACACCGACGAGAAAGAACCTGAAAAAGAGGGTAAGGTTACCCCGCCTAAAAGTATCTATACGCCTAACGCAACCAACCTGAGCATTGACGCTCTGTCCACCATGAATCTTATCACCTGGCGCCAGGAAAATAATGACCTGAATAAACGCCTAGGTGAGCTCCGGGACAGCGAAGGAAAAGAAGGCGTTTGGGCCCGTATGGTTCGTGGCGAAGCGAAATACGGCCTGCGGAATATGAAAAACCAGTACAACTACTATCAAGTAGGCTATGATACCAAAGTAGGCCATAACTGGACCGTAGGGGCAGCCTACAGCAAGACGGATGGCACCACTTCCTTTAGCAGTGGCACCAGCGACAACAACCACGATGGCGTAGCAATCTACGGATCCTACCTGGCAGATGATGGCAGCTTTGTGGATTTGATTGCCAAATATTCCCACCTGGATACGGAATACCATGTAGCGGGCGGCGCCGGCGATGGGGACTATGACAACAATGCCTTTGCCCTCAGTGCAGAATACGGGAAACGCTTCCATGGCCATAACGGGTTCTGGATTGAACCCCAGGTGGAATTGACCTATGGCACGGTGGATGCAGCGGACTACACCACCAAACGGGGCGTCAAGGTGCACCATGACAGCATGAACAGCCTGGTAGGCCGTCTGGGCTTTGCCCTGGGCAAGGATATTAAGGCCGGCCATCTGTATGCCCGGGCTTCCTATCTGTACGACTTTGACGGCGACACCAGTATGACCATGAGCCATAATGGCAGCCGTGCCCACTTTAAGGATGATATTGGCGGCGGCTGGTGGGAAGTTGGCGTAGGGGCCAACCTCAACCTGAGCAAGGCCACCCATATGTATATTGACGTGGAAAAAACTTATGGCGGCGACGTGGTAACGCCGTGGCAGTGGGGGATCGGTTTCCGGTATTCCTTCTGACAAATACAAAAAACACCTTGTGGCAATCGTGCCACAAGGTGTTTTTATTGGGAACCTTTATTGTTCTAGTACAGTCAGTTTGTGTCCCTGGGTATTGACCTTGCCTTCGCCAGTTAGGGACGTGATCACAGAATCGGCCGTCAGATTCCAGACCGCACCTTTTTGCAAGGTCACCGCAACGCCGCTGTCAGCCCGGCTGCCCTCTGCATTTTCCGGCATTTCAATACTGCCGGTAAAGCTGGAACCGTTATCTAACTTAAGGGCAAGCTTGGAAATACTGTCCACGGAAATTGTTCCGGAAAGGGCCTGGTTTTCTGCCGTCAAGGTGCAGGTGCCTCCGTTAGCCCCCGTTTTTCCCCAGCCGCGGCTGGCGCTATTTCCCGCTACACGCAATAGTACGCCCGTTTTGTCCAGCTGCTGGATTTGCACCTGGTTCTTTAGCGTAATGGTGCAATCCGTATTGGTAACGTAGAATACATCCCCTTTGCGGCTGATCAGGGTACCGCCGTCCATGCTGAATTGGGATGTGCCTTCTTCCGCATCCCCGCTCATGGACTGGTAAATCATAACGCCGTGTACATTTTCTTCTGTAAAGGTGTTCTTACCCATAACCCGGGTGCTGTCCATGCTGCCATCTAGCGTGCAATCCGTCAAGGCAATTTTATTTTTGCCTTCAATGACGGCTCCTTCGGAATGGGTGGCTGTTAACTGGGCCCCGGTGACGGCGATGTCCGCCGTGGAATAGATGGCAGGAGAGCCGCTGCCACTGGTGTGATAGGTTCCGCCATTGACACGTACGGTACCGCCGCCTCGATCTGAGCGGATGGCTGCCGAAGAATTGCCCGTTGTACGAATGGTCAGGTTTTCAGCTGTGGTGGAAGCACCGCCTGTGGTCTGGATCCCGCCGGAGTGGTCCGCCGTGGTGGAAATTTTTACGTTTTTAGCTGTAAGGGATGTACCTTTTCCGTAGCTGAATAATCCATTGCCGTTATCCGCACTGGACTGGACGGTGGAGTCCGTGATGGTGACTTGCGCCCCATCCGTTGCCAAAAGGGCAGCATTTAACCCGTAAAAATCCCCATCTTCCGTATTGGAGGTGGCTCCGCTGATTTTTTGGATAGAGACGTTGCTTAACGTTACCGTGGCGCCGGTAATCCGTAAGGCATTTTCGTTATTTCCACTGGAACGGTAGGTCTTACCGGACAGCGTGCTATTTTTTTGGATGGTTGTTTTGGCACTGCCCTGGTTGATCGTGGTGGAAGGGTGAAAGCCGCTGTTAAAATCCGGCGGCGTTTGGGATAGTGCCTTTGGGGGTACGGGGGCAACATATGGGCTTTGGGCCAAAGTTCCCTGCGTCGCCTCTTGGGCATGGCCCACAGGCACTACACTGAGTGCTGTTAAAACAGAAAAAACGGTGAGCGGATAGAAAATTTTCATGGTACGACGGCCTCCTTTAGATACTGGGAGTACTATACCCCAACAACATGAAGAAAAAATGAAAACGGGCCGTGCATAGGAAAAGAATATTTTTTACGAATGGGCTGAAAAACTGGACAAGACGGGGCAGAGGCTGTATAATAAAACCATAAAGAGCAACCCTCCGATGTGCGAGGCGAATTCTATATGTTTTGAGCCAACACTCTCTATAAGGGAGCCCGTGAACTCCAGCCATTGATGATATGCCCTTGCGAGGGGACATCAGAAGTGACAGGGAGGGCACCCACCTGCTCAGGCAGGTTCAAAACGCGGAATCGTACGGCATTGTAGGGCTCTTTTTTTATTCAAAAAAAATTGTGGTTTATTATAAAGGAGAAATCAATCCTCATGCTGCCCATACTGCTAAGTGTGATTGTCGTTGACCGCCTGACCAAATTTTTCATCACCCATACCATGAACGTGGGGGAAAGTATCCCTGTGATTCCCGGCATCCTGGATTGTACCTTTATTCTCAATCCAGGCGCTGCCTTTGGCCTTTTGGAATACCAACGGCTCTTTTTTGTGGCGATTACGCTAGTGGTGGGCGTTCTGGCCTTTGTATTTCGCAGGCAAATCCAGGCGGAAGGACCGCTTGTTTGTAAAGGCACGGCGCTTTTTCTGGGAGGGGCCGCCGGCAATCTGATTGACCGGGTTGCCACAGGCTATGTGATCGATTTTGTGGATTTTAAAATTTGGCCGGTCTTTAATGTGGCCGATATTTGTATTTGTGCTGGAGTGGGACTGATTTTATGGAGTATCGTGAAAAACGAAAAGCAAATCCTGAAGGAAGAACTATAGAGGGCGCACAGCTTTTGCTTACGGAACCGGTGGAAACAACAGAAGCCGGGCAGCGGCTGGATGTCTTTTTGGCAGGGCGCCTAGGACAAACCCGTTCCAATGTGCAGCACAGCTTGCAGCAGGGGCTGATTACCTGCCAAGACAAACCGGCCAAGGCAAACTATAAAGTAAAACTGGGGGAGCAGTTTCAGGTGGTGGAGCTGCCGCCTGTGGAGCTATTGGCAAAGCCGCAGGATATCCCCCTCAATATCTTATACGAGGACGAAGATGTGATTGTGGTCAATAAACCCCGGGGCATGGTAGTGCACCCGGCTCCGGGCAATCCGGATGGGACGCTGGTGAATGCACTGCTCTTTCATTGCCACGACCTATCCGGTATCAACGGTGTGATCCGGCCCGGCATTGTCCACCGTTTGGATAAAGATACCAGCGGCGTTATGATTTGTGCCAAAAACGATGCAGCCCATTTGTCGCTGGCCAGCCAGATCCAGCGCAAAGAGGCAAAACGCACGTATATCGCCATTGTCCGGGGCAATATCAAAGAGGAATCCGGCCACATTGAAACCCAGATTGCTCGGGATGCGCGGGATCGAAAAAAAATGGCCGTGGTGCAGCAGGGCGGACGCTTTGCCGCAACGGATTTTGAGGTGCTGGAGCGCTATGGACGGTTTACCGTGGTGCGTTGCCATCTGTTAACCGGGCGTACCCACCAGATTAGGGTGCATATGACCTATATTGGGCATCCCTTAGTAGGGGATCCAAAATACGCCCCGGAAAAGACCTGCTTTTCCATTCAAGGGCAGGCCCTGCACTCGGAGACCCTGACCTTTTTCCATCCCCGCTCAGGACAAGTGATGCGCTTTACGGCACCGTTGCCGGATGATATGCAGACCATATTGACCCGCCTGCGGAGCGGACAGTTTCATTGAAAAGGAGACCAGCTATGACAACGACTGTGAAAAAAAAGAGTATTATGGATAGCGATGCGATGCGCCGTGCCCTGGTGCGGATCAGCCATGAAATCGTGGAAAAAAATAAAGGCGTTAAAAATGTGGTGCTGGTGGGCATCCGGACCCGGGGCGTTCCCTTGGCGCAGCGCCTGTGTAAACAAATCGAGCAAATTGAAGGGGTGACGCTGCCGGTGGGCTCGCTGGATATTACCTTGTACCGGGACGATTTGTCTACACTGGCCTACAACCCTGTGATTAAAGAAACGGATATTGACTTTGACTTAAATGGCAAGACGGTGATCCTGGTGGATGATGTATTATTTACCGGGCGCACCATTCGCAGTGCCCTAGATGCCCTGATTGATATGGGGCGACCCAAGGCCATTCAGCTGGCGGTGATGGTGGATCGGGGCCACAAGGAACTTCCCATCCGGGCAGATTTCGTAGGAAAAAATGTGCCCACCAGTACCAGCGAATCGGTGGATGTGGCGTTTGTAGAAATTGATGGACGGGATGAAGTTTCCTTGTCGGATCTCCAGGATTAAGCATGCGTTTGAAAAATTTTTCTGCCCATGGGTTCAAATCCTTTGCGGATAAGGTCACCATTGATTTTGAACCGGGCATTACGGCCATCGTAGGCCCTAACGGCAGTGGCAAAAGCAATATCTCCGATGCCATTTGCTGGGTGATGGGGGAACAAAGTATCCGCAGCCTGCGGGGCACCAAAATGGAGGATGTGATTTTTACCGGAAGTCCGGGCCGCCGGGCCATGGGGATGGCAGAAGTCACACTGACCTTTGACAACACGGACCGCACCCTGCCGCTGGATTTTGATGCCATTAGTCTTTGCCGGCGGGTCTATCGCAGCGGGGAAAGCGAATATTTTATTAACCAAAAAAACTGCCGGCTAAAAGACGTGGTGGCGCTACTTGCCGATACGGGGCTGGGGCGGGGCTCTATGTCCGTCATCGGACAGAATAAAATCGATGAAATCCTAAACAGCCGCCCGGAAGAACGCCGCTCTATTTTTGAGGAAGCGGCGGGGATTGCCAAATACCGGATCCGCAAAAAAGAAGCTCTGCGAAAACTGGACGAAACAGGTTCCAATCTGCTCCGGATTCGGGATATTGAAGGGGAAATTGCTTCCCAGCTGGACCCTTTGGCAAAAGCGGCTGAAAAAGCCCGGCAATATGCCGTGCTCCAGGCCAAATTGCGGCAAGTGCGGATTACCCGGTCCGTGAACCAACTGGACCATTTGGAAGAGGAACAGCGCCAGCTATGCACCACGCTCACAGCAAAACAGCAGGAAGGGCAAGCGCTGGGGGAACGCCTGACGCAGCTGGAGCAGGAAACCGCTGCGCTAGAAACGGCATTCCAAGAAAAAGAACAGGTCTATACAAAAGCCCAGGAGAAAACGGCCAAACAGCAGCAGCAAGCCGCTGCCCTGTACCAGGAGCAAGCGGTGCTGGCCGAGCGTTCCCGGGGCGCTAAAACAAGGCAGCAACAGCTATTGGAGCAGCGCAAGAACCTGGAAGCAGAACTGGCGAAAAACCAAAAAGCGCTGGAAGTGGTGACAGAGGCCTATGATGCTAAGGCCAAGGCACAGCAACATGCCAAGGCCGTGCTTACCAAATGGGAGACGGAAAAAAGCAGCCTGAGAGCACAATTCCAGGCCATGGAACAGGCAGAAAAGGCGTATCAGGAACAGGCGTTTGAGGCTATGCGGACGTTAGTTATGACCCGCAACGCCCTCACCACGGCCCAGCACGAAACAGACCGTATTCACCGGCAACTGGAACAGATGACACGGTCACTGGAAGCGGCAGAGCAGGATGCTAATGACCTAAGGACGCAGGCAACGCGCCTGGAAGAAGGCCAGCGTGAGGGAAAAGTAAAAAAGCAGCAGCTTTTAGAAAAAGAGCAGGCAGCCAAAGCAGAGCTGGCTGCTTCCGTAACCACTTATCAGGAAACCAATACACGGCTGCAGAAGCTGCAAAGCCAATGGAATCAAGAGAAGGCCCGGCTGCAAGTCCTTACCCGGATGGAAACGGAACACGAAGGCTTTAGCCGAGGAGTTAAAACGGTGCTAACGGCCCATGCTCCGTTTCAAAGCGGCATTTGTGGGGCCGTTGCCGATCGATTTGGCATGGAAAAGCGCTATGTTGCAGCGCTGGAAGTGGCTTTAGGCGGAGCGTTGCAAAGTATCATCACAGAAGATGACCATTGTGCCCGGCAGGCCATTGCGTATTTGAAGGAGGCAAAAGGTGGCCGAGCCACCTTTTTACCGCTGAATACTTTGCGGCCAAGGCCCCTTAGTCAATGGGGAAAAGCCGCAAAAAAAGAAGTCGGCATCCTTGGTGTTGCTGCTGATTTTGTACAAACGGAAGCTAAACTTCGCCCAGCTGTGGACTTTTTACTGGGACAAGTGCTGCTCTCTGATACGCTGGACCACGCCATGGCAGCCGCCAAGAAAACGGATATGCGAGTGCGGATTGTGACGCTGGACGGGGACGTAATTGCCCCTGGAGGGTCGTTAAGCGGCGGGGAAAAGCAGCAAAGCCGCAGCTTTTTATCCCGGAAGCAGGAGATTCAGGACCTCAAAGCAAGCGGCCAAAGGCTGGAGCAGGAGCAAAAGCAGTTGACAGACGCCTTGGCGCAGCTGACAGAAACGGGCAAAACGCAGCGCACGCTAGTGGAAACATTGCAGCAGCAGCGCCAGCAATTGGACGTTGAGCAAGCGGGCGTTGCGGCAAGTCTTCAGCAAATCCAGCAGCAGCAGGCGCTGCAGCAGAAGAAAAATGAGCTGCTGCGGCAGGAAAAAAACGAAGCCGTGGAAGCTATGACACAGGCACAGGAAACGGCGGCCCGGTTGCGCCCCCAGGTGAAAGACATGGAGGCGCAGAATACCGCAGGGGAGGAAGCCTCCCGAAAGCGGGTGGCAGCGACGGAAAAACTTCGCCTTGCCTTGGAAGAGGCCACCCGCAACCAACAGGATGCCTTGGTGACTTTAAGCAGCGTCCAGAGCCAGGTGGAAACCTTAAATGGCAGAATCCAATCCATTGACCAGATGGGAGAAAAAATTGCGGGGGAGATCCGGGACGGGGAGAAAAGTTACGAGACCCAGCAGCAACTTTTGGAGGATAACCAAAAGCAACAGGAAACTATTTCCAAACAGCTCTTGACACTGGAAGAAACCTTAAAGCAAACGGGTACCTACCAGGAGACGTACCGGAAAGAGCGGCAGGCGTATCTTACCCAAAAAGAAGCCCTGCGCAAGCAGGAAACCCAGGTAAAAGTCGAAGTGGCAGAAACCGAGCAAACCCTGCACCGCCTGGAACTGGAACAGGTGAAAAAAAGCGGGCAGGTGGAGCAGGAAGAAAATAAACTCCGGGAAAATTATGATTTGGGCCTTGCGGATGCACGGCAAGAAGCCTTGACAGATGTCAGCGAAGAGCAGCTGCGGAAAACGGAAAAAACAGCAGCAGGCGAATTGGAAGCGATGGGCCCTGTGAATCCCAATGCGCCGGAAGAATACCAAGCCGCCAAAGAGCGGTATGACTTTTTGCACCACCAGGTGGAAGATCTCTCCCAGGCTAAACAGCAGCTGGAAACCGTGATCCATGGGATCAACACGGATATGGGGCGGCGTTTTCAAGCGGCTTTTGGGGAGATCAATACGCATTTTAACAAGTGTTACGTTAAATTATTTGGGGGCGGAAAAGCGCGCCTGCGCCTTACTGAGGAAGCGTCCATCTTGGAGGCGGGCGTTGAAATCGAGGTGCAGCCTCCTGGTAAGAAAATGCGCAATTTGCAGTTATTTTCCGGAGGCGAACGGGCCTTGACGGTTATTGCCCTGCTCTTTGCCCTATTGAGCTATCAGCCGGCGCCCTTTGTGATCCTGGATGAAATTGATGCGCCGCTGGACGAAAGCAATATTGACCGTTTTGCCCAATTCTTACGAGACTATGGCAGTAAAACCCAGTTTATTGTCATCACCCACCGCAAAGGAACCATGGAGGCGGCAGATGTACTCCATGGCATTACCATGGAAGAGGCCGGCGTGTCCCGGATCCTGTCCGTCAAGTTATCGGAGGCGATACAGCAGTGAGTACGTTTGTGGAACAATTAAAAAATGGCCTGACCAAAACCCGGAAAAACTTTACGGAACGGATGGAAGATTTAATCGGTGCTAGCGTGGAACTGGACGATGATTTCATGGACGAGATGGAAATGATCCTGGTGTCCGGGGACGTGGGGATAAAAACCACGGAAAAAATCATGGCGGCCCTGCGTCGGGCAGCCGACACAAGAGAGATCAAGTCGCCGGCAGAAGCTCTGCCTTTTTTGAAAAAATATATTGCCGCTATGCTGCAGGTAAAAGGCCCTCGGATGCATTTTACCTGCCGTCCGTCCGTGGTACTGGTGGTAGGCGTCAATGGCGTGGGGAAAACCACTACCATTGGAAAATTGGGAAATTATTACCGGCTCATGGGGTACAAAGTGATTTTGTGTGCCGCCGATACCTTCCGGGCCGGGGCGACCCAGCAGCTTAAAATCTGGGGAGAGCGGGCCCAATTGGACGTGATTGCCCACGAAGAGGGGGCGGATCCGGCAGCGGTGGTTTATGACGGCGTCAAAGCAGCCATTGCCCGGAAAGCGGACGTTTTGTTTGTGGATACAGCGGGCAGGCTCCATAATAAAACCAATTTGATGAACGAACTGGATAAAATGTACCGGGTGATCCGCAAGGAAGTGCCGGATGGCCCCCAGGATACGCTATTGGTGCTGGACGCCACCACGGGCCAAAATGCCATCAACCAGGCAAAAATCTTTTTGGAAACGGCCCATGTGACAGGTGTTGTGCTCACCAAGCTGGATGGCACCGCCAAAGGCGGCGTAGTCATTGCCATTAAGGAAGAATTGGGGCTGGATGTAAAATGGATCGGTATCGGGGAAGGGATGATGGATTTTCGCCCCTTTGATCCAGAACAATTCGTGGAAGCCTTATTCACGGAACGGCAGTCTTCCTGATCCGATAGACAGAACGTATAACAGCGCTTTCTCTGGAAGTATTAGCCAGAAAAAGCGCTGTCTTGTATAATAAAGGAAGAATAGAAAATGACAGGAGGATGGGAAATGGAAAGACCGTATATTTTTTGCCATATGGAAACCAGTCCGGATGGGAAAATTATGGGAAAATATCTGTGGCTCCCTGAAGCGGTGGACGAAGGAGATTCCTTTGATGCCATCATTCACGGAAAAACGGCCCAGTACCAGTATGAGGCGTTACTTTTAGGCCGTACCACCATTGATGATAACTACACCTATTATGCCAAACCGGAGCTGGATGAAACAGCGGCTGTGGTTCCCAGCGGGGACTACCTGGCGGAGGGGGCAGCCCTGGGCCAGTACCTGATTGCGGTGGATAGCCATGGAAAATTGGCGTGGCAGGATAACGTAATGGATGAGGGGGACAAAAAAGCCCATGTGGTTGCGATTCTCACGGAAACTACGCCCAATGGGTATAAGGACTTTTTACGGCGCAAGGGTATCAGCTACCTGATTTGCGGCAAAGCCCATGTGGATCTGGCCCTTGCTTGCGAAAAAATCAAAACCTTGCTCCATGTAAAAACCATGATGCTGGGCGGCGGAGCTGTCCTTAATTGGAGCATGCTGCAGGCAGGGCTCGTGGATGAACTGAGCCAAGTCATTACCCCTGCGGCTGACGGCAGTACGGAAACCCAGACCTTATTTATGGCAAAACCTGGTGTAACTACGGACCAGCCCATTAAATTCAAACCGCTTTCTGCAAAAATCATGGCGGACGGGGCCGTATGGATTCGCTGGAAAGTGGGGGAAAAGAGTACCTTTGATTTTGACAGTGATCCGGAATTTAAAGAAGTGATGGATATGATTAAAGCCCATCGGCAGTAATTTCTAAAAACGGAGGCAGTGCAGCGTGCGCTGTCTCTTTTTTCATGGGAAACGTGAACTATTTGTGTTATTTTCCTTGCCAGAGATCCCTACTATGAATTATAATAAATGTATTAAAGTTCTGATTTTTAATTCTTTTCGGAAAGGATGCGATGGCATGAACAAAAAGAAGTGGTTAGCGGCAGCAGCAGCCTTAGTGGCCTGTGGATCTTTGCTGCTGGCAGGATGTGGCAGTGAACAAAAAACAGCAGATGGGAAAAAAGGAGTATCGGGAGACGTGATGGTGTATACGTCCATGTATCCGGATATTGTGAATTCCATGTGCAAACCCAATGTGCAAAAAGCCTTCCCGGATTTGAAAGTCAGCTGGTTCCAGGGTGGAACGGAAAAAATCAAGACCAAAATCGCCGGCGAGTTGAAAGCAAATAAAATCAGTGACGATGTACTAATGGTGGCGGATCCTTCCTACTATATTTACCTGAAGGAAAAAGGGCAGCTACTGGACTATAAGTCCCCGGAAATCCAACACCACATTATGGAAGTTGATAAAGATGGAGCCTGGGCGGCCGTGCGGGTCTGCAATATGATCATTGCCTATAACAAGGATAAGCTGGATCCGAAGGATGTCCCTACCGGCTGGGAAGATTTGAAGAACCCTAAATACAAAGGGCGGATCGCCATGCCAAACCCGCTTCTTTCTGGAACGGCTTACGTAGCAGTGGGTGCCTTGGCTGATAAATTTGGCTGGGACTACTTTAATGCCTTAAAGGCCAACGGCTTACGGGTAGAAGAGGGCAACAGCGCCATTCAAAACAAGCTGCTTACAGGGGAATATATGGCGGCCATTATTCTGGAAGAAAACATCCTGAAATTGCAGCAAACCAAGAAAGAACCGTTGGAAGTGGTGTATCCTAAAGAAGGCTGCATCCTGATTTCTTCTCCGATTGGAATTTTTAAAGCTACCAAGAATCCCGATGGGGCCAAAGCCCTCACCGACTGGTGGCTCAGCAAGGAAGGACAGGCCGCTGTCACCGCCGGGTGGATGCACTCGGTGCGGGATGATGTGGAAAAACCCAAAGGAGCCAAATACAGCTTACAAGAGCTGCTGAAAAATGCCTTAAAAGTAGATTGGGAGAAATTGACCCGGGACGAATCCAAGATCAAAGAAGAATTCCGTTCCAGAGTCATGGATGCCTGATTGCGTAGTATATTGCCGTAGTTGCATGATCGACTGGGAACTAGAGGAGTCAGGGACTGGACACCCAGCCCCGGCTCCTCTTTCTTCTCCATGAAATCCAAAGGAGCTTATAGTGAAAAAATGGAATCTTCCTCGGATTGACAGTAAATTCGTGGTTATTACCCTATCGGTAGTTCTCTTGCTCTATTTTATCGTAATGCCCTTAACCGTTTTGATCTATGACAGCGTTATGATCGACGGGTCCTTGGATCTTAGCCAATACGCCGTGGTTTACAGCCAGAAGGTCAATTTGACAGCGCTGCGCAATACAGTGGAAATTTCCCTTCTGGTGATGCTGCTCAGTGTCCTGATCACGTTTCCCCTTGCCTGGCTTATTGGTCGCACGGACCTGCCGGGACGGAAACGGTTTCGTACCATTCTGGTCGCCAGCTACATGATTCCTCCTTATGTGGGGGCCATCGCCTGGACGCAGCTGTTAAACCCGGATGTGGGGTATTTGAATCAGCTGCTGCAGACGCTTTTTTCCTTATCCCAGGCTCCGTTTAACATTTATACCAAAGGCGGCTTGATCTGGGTCTTAACGCTCTTTTATTCTCCCTTTGCCTTTATCACCATTTCCCGGGCCATGGAAAAAATGGACCCCACGCTGGAAGAAGCCTCCCGGGTGGCGGGCGCTTCCCCTTTAAAAGCGTTGTGGGATGTGACGTTGCCATTAATGGCACCCAGTATTTTGGCAGGAGGGCTGCTCGTTTTTATCAGTGCTGGTTCCTGCTTTGGGATTCCTGCCATTGTGGGCATGCCGGGCAATATTGAAGTTTTGACCACCCGAATAGTTTCCTTTGTGTACATGGGGGATGACCAAGGCATTCGCAATGCCACCACCCTTGCTGTGTCCCTGATGTTTTTGGCAAACGGACTGCTATTTTTCATGACCTGGATGCTGGGGCGCAAGGATTACACCACCATCAGCGGAAAAAGCACCCGGCCTGTCCTAGTGGAACTGGGCAAATGGAAAGGCCTTGCTACCTTTTTTGTGGCGGCCTATGCGTTTATTGCCGTGATTTTGCCGCTAGGCTCCATTGTCATGACCTCTTTTATGGTGAGCATGTCCAAGGGCATTCAACTGGATAATTTTGGTATCGATGCCTGGATCCCGGTCCTGGAAAACAGCCAGTACCTAGCGTGCATTTGGAGATCGCTGGGCTATGCCTTTATCTCTGCCTGTATCGGTACGCTGCTTGCTCTTTTTGTGGCGTATTTATCGGTTAAAACCAAAGTGCGTGGCCGCTCCCTTCCGGATATTCTAGTGATGGTAGGCGGGAGTACCCCCAGCGTGGTTATTGCGTTGGCACTGATTATTTTCTTCTCCGGCAATTATGGACTGAACCTGTATTCCAGCATGTGGATTTTGATTGCCAGCTACCTGGTGAAATACATGACCATGAGCGTGCGCACCATTGCCGCGTCGCTTAGCCAGGTTTCCACCAGCCTGGAAGAAGCGGGGCTTAATGCAGGGGCGGATTGGCTGCGGATCTGCAAAGATATTATTATGCCGCTGATTGCGCCATCCATTGTGGCCGGCTGGTTTTTGATCTTTATGCCCAGCTTTTACGAACTGACCATGTCCAATCTGCTCTACGGCAGTGAAACCCAGACCATCGGGGTATTGCTCTATGAACTGCAAACCTATGCCGATACCCAGAATGCGTCGGTGCTATCCGTGGTTATTTTGCTGATTGTCATGGTCGGGAACTTGATCCTAAATAAAGTGTCCAAAGGAAATATTGCCATTTAACGAGGAGGAAAACTGTGTCTCAAGTAACCTTAACCCATTTATATAAACGGTTTGGAAGTGTCACCGCCGTAGGGGATTTTAATCTGGAAGTAGGGGACGGGGAATTTGTTTCCTTCCTGGGCCCTTCCGGCTGCGGCAAATCCACCACTCTGCGTATGATTGCCGGGTTTGAACGTCCCACAGAAGGCAATATCCTTTTGGGAGATACGGTGGTGAGCAGTGCGGAAACCGGTGTCTTTCTGCCGCCGGAAAAACGGAATATCGGGATGGTGTTTCAGTCCTATGCGGTCTGGCCCCATATGACCGTGGCCGATAATGTGGCCTATCCCCTAAAGATTCAGGGCGTAGCCAAAGAAGAACGGGCTAAACGGGTACAGGAAGCCCTGGAAATGGTGCACCTGGAACGCTATGGAGAGCGCTTTCCCAGCCAATTGTCCGGAGGCCAGCAGCAGCGGGTAGCACTAGCTCGGGCCCTTATTGCCCATCCGGGGCTTTTGCTCCTGGATGAACCACTATCCAACTTAGATGCCAAACTACGAGAAAGCATGCGGTTTGAAATTTCTTCCCTGCAAAAGCGGCTAGGGATCACGGTGATTTACGTCACACACGACCAATCCGAAGCCATGACCATGAGCGACCGGATTGTGGTGATGAATGCCGGCGTGGTGCAGCAGATCGGGCGCCCCTATGATGTGTATACCCGTCCTGCCAATAAAATGGTGGCGGATTTTATCGGCCTGGTGAATTTCTTGCCGGCGGAAGTAAAAGGAGACCGGGTATTTATCAAAAATACCGCTATTTCCTTCCCCAACACCGTGGGACTTCCCCAGGGCGACGCCACCATCGCCGTACGACCGGAAAATCTTTCCTTGTCTAAACAGGGCGGCATGCTCCAGGGAACGGTAAAGCACCGCTTCTATATGGGCAATGCGGTGGATTATCGCATCCAGGTGAAAGATCACGAACTGCGGGTCATTACCCATGGCAATTCCTATCACCAATGGGACGACGGGGAAACAGTTTACGTGGATTTAGAAGATGTGATTTTGCTGGGCAGCGAAAAAAGTACGTATGTTGTAACGTGAGAGACGTTGCAAGAAAAAATAAAAGAAACAGGGAACCATCGCCTTATTGCGAGGTTCCTTTTTCTTATGTCCATTGACACAAACCCTATTTACTCTTATAGTAGGAAAGAAACTAATGCAACGGTTGAAAAACTAAGGTAAGTGAGGTTGCGACATGACTAAACCCTGGGAATCCTATCAGGGAATCTATATTCATATTCCCTTTTGTGTACAAAAGTGCAACTACTGTGATTTTGCTTCGTATAAAGTCTCCAGCCGTGATGTGATGGAGGCGTATGTCAACCGGTTAGTGGCAGAAATTGAAGAAAAGGACATCACAGTACCGGTGGCGGAAGGGGCCACGCTCTATTTTGGGGGCGGTACGCCCAGTGTTTTGCCGGTGGACCTTTTAGAAAAGGTGGTGCAGGCGCTTATGGCGAAAACCCTATGGAACCATCCCAAGGAAGTCACCCTAGAGGCCAATCCGGGAACGGTCAATCGCGCTAAGCTGCAGGCGTATCGGGATTTAGGCATTAATCGCTTGTCCTTGGGCATCCAATCCTTTCAGGACGCAGAACTGCGCCGTATGGGGCGGATTCACACGGCGGAAAAAGCCAGGGAGACCATTGCAATGGCCCGGGAAGCGGGCTTTTTGCATATAAATGGGGACTTGATCTACGGGTATCCAGGGCAGACGGTGGAAAGCGTACAGGATTCCCTGGAACAATTGCTCAGCACTGGGGTGGATCACATCTCCGTCTATGGTCTTACCGTGGAAAAGGGCACGCCGCTGGAAAAACAGCTGACAACGCAAGCGCTATACCTTCCTGATGATGATACCACGGGGGATATGTATGACTGTATTATGAGCTGCTTACTAAAGGCAGGATATGAACGCTACGAAATTTCCAATTTTGCACGTCCAGGGCATGCATCCCGGCATAATCAGGTGTACTGGCATTACAATCCTTACCTGGCCTTTGGGGCGGCGGCGACGGGGTTTGACGGAAAGCGCCGGTACACCAATCCGGCAACAATAGAAGCGTATAGCAGTGGAAAAGCGCCGGAAGAGGAAGTACTGACGGATCAGGAGCGGGAGGAAGAACTGGTCTTTATGAGCCTGCGCACGGCAAAGGGGCTGTCTCTAGCAGAATTTCAAGAGCGGGTGGGAAAATCCTTTAGGGACGAATATGGCCCCGCTTTGGCCCATTGCCTGGCACAGGGATGGCTTATAGAGCGCAAGGGGAGAGTCTCTCCTACAGCGCTAGGAATGCGCTATGGGAATTTATTATTTGAGGCATTTTTGCAAGGAACCTAACAATTCCTGAAAAAACTATTGACATTTTGACTAAAGAGGTGTATCGTTACCATTAGATATTAGCACTCCAAACATTAGAGTGCTAACAATCCAAGAAAAGAGATGATTACAGTGCTAAGCAACCGTCAAAAAAAGATTCTTCAAATCATTATTGAAGATTATATTGAAACGGCCGAGCCTGTAGGATCTCGGACCATTGCCAGAAAGTACAATCTGGGAATCAGCCCTGCTACCATCCGCAATGAAATGAGCGATCTGGAGCTTTTGGGGTATTTGGAACAGCCCTATACGTCTTCCGGACGGATTCCATCGGCGGCGGCGTACCGGTACTATGTGGATACCTTAGCGGAGCCGCAGCAATTGACACCTAATGATATGGCACTCATTCACAACTGGTTTCGGGAGCGGGTTCATAGCATTGATGATATTTTCCAATCCACGGCCAAGATCCTTTCCCGAATGAGCAAAAATGTGTCCGTGGTGCTCGCCAATAAGGATAGCCAGCGTTCATTTTTTTATTTACGCTTTCTGCCCCTTACGGCACACCAGGCAATTTTGTGCATCGTAGCCAGTGACGGCCAGATGGATAACAGTGTGATCCAGATCCCGGCGGGAATGAGCGCATTGGAACTAGAAACCTTGGCCCAGCGGGTGACCAACAAACTGCAAGGCATGGAACTGACAGATATCACCGATGCGGTGCTCCAGGAAGTGAAAGAAGCCATTGCCGGAGATAAGCGCCTGTATGCGTCCTTGATCCAGGTGATCAAACAAATGCAAAAAGGCCAGTCCCAAAACAAAATGTTTTTGGGCGGTACCAAGCAGCTGTTGTCGCAACCGGAATTTAAGGATCCGGAGCGGGTGAAGGAACTGTTGGGTGTGCTGGAAGAAGGACAAATGCTGCGGGATATGTTGATGGCCGGTAAAGATTCTGGACTGAAGGTCACTATCGGCAGCGAAAATAAATTTTCCGGCATTCAAGATTGCAGCATGGTGCAGGCAACCTACCAGCTCAATGGACAGGTGGTAGGAACGCTGGCCGTGCTGGGACCAACACGAATGGAATACCGTAAGGTCATTTCCGTGATGGAGTACCTGCACGATTATCTGCGTGTGGTGATGCGTAAAATGGATGAGTTGAAGTAGGAGGAACTATGGAAGGGACAAAGCAGGAAACAGCAGAAACCATGAAAACGGGCGTTACGGATAATAAAGAGCCGGATACGACCCAAACCATGCAAGGGGATGCTGCGCATACGGAAACGGCCCAGGAAGAAACCCAAACGGCCACACCGGATGCACGAGATGAAAAAATTAAAGAACAGGAAGCCCAGATCGCCGATCTTCAAAACAGACTATTGCGTTTACAGGCTGATTTTACCAATTTCCGCAAGCGGAATACAGAAGAGCGGGAAAAATTAGGGCGCTATGTGACCAGCCAGGTTGCCCGGGAGTTTTTGAAAGTCCTGGACAATTTCCAGCGGGCAGAAGCCAGCATGGAAACCGATAGCGATGGCACGGCCCTGCAAGTGGGCATGGAAAAAATCCACAAGCAGTTTGCCAAAGCCCTGGAAACGCTGCACATTGAAGAGATCCCTGCGGAAGGAAAACCCTTTGATCCGCAAGTACACGAAGCGGTGATGCAGGGATCCAACCCAGATCTACCTGATGAAAGCATTGATTTGGTGCTGGAAAAAGGGTACCGCATTGGGGATGACGTGATTCGCCACTCCAAGGTGCGGGTTGTACGTAATTCTTAATACTACCGTATTGTACGTGTTGCAATACTTCCAAATTTGAGGAGGAATTCATTATGTCTAAAATTATTGGTATTGACTTAGGAACCACAAACTCCGTCGTTGCTGTTATGGAAGGCGGTGAACCGACGGTAATCACCAACCAAGAAGGCAGCCGTCTGACCCCTTCTGTAATTGGTTTTACAAAAAATGGGGAAAGACTGGTAGGCCAACTGGCAAAACGGCAAGCCATTTCTAACCCGGAACGGACCATCAGCTCTATCAAACGGCACATGGGCACCCGCTATACGGTGACCATTGATGGCAAAGACTATACCCCGGAACAGATTTCTGCTATGATCCTGGAAAAACTGAAAGGGGATGCGGAACGGTATCTGGGCGAAAAGGTGACGGAAGCCGTAATTACGGTGCCGGCCTACTTTAACGACAGCCAGCGGCAGGCCACCAAGGACGCCGGCAAGATTGCCGGACTGGAAGTCAAACGGATCATCAATGAACCGACGGCTGCAGCCTTGGCGTATGGAATTGATAAATCCGATAACCATACCATCCTGGTCTACGACTTAGGCGGCGGGACCTTTGATGTGTCCATCTTGGAATTGGGCGATGGGGTCTTTGAAGTAAAATCCACCAACGGGGATACCCACCTGGGCGGCGATGATTTCGACCAGCGCGTGATGGATTGGATGGTAGAAGAATTCAAGAAACAAAATGGAGTGGATCTGTCCGCCGATAAGATGGCCATGCAGCGGATTCGTGAAGCGGCTGAAAAAGCCAAGATTGAATTGTCCAGCATGATGACCACCAATATCAACCTGCCGTTCATTTCTGCCGGCGCTAACGGACCGCTCCACTTGGATCTGGACCTGACCCGTGCAAAATTTGATGAAATGACCAGCGACCTGGTTGACCGGACCTTTACCTGTGTGAATAAGGCCTTGAGTGATGCAGGACTGGCACCAAAAGATATTAACAAAGTACTGCTGGTGGGCGGTTCTTCTCGTATCCCTGCAGTGCAGGAAGCCATTAAACGGACCTTGGGCCAAGAACCGGCGCACGGCGTAAACCCGGATGAATGTGTGGCTATGGGTGCTGCCATCCAGGCGGGCGTACTGGCCGGGGATGTGAAAGACGTACTGCTGCTGGATGTAACCCCGCTCTCTTTGGGGATTGAAACCATGGGCGGCGTTATGACCAAGATCATTGACCGGAACACCACGATTCCGACCAGCAAGAGCCAGGTATTTTCTACGGCAACCGACAATCAGCCCTCTGTGGACATCCATGTGCTCCAGGGCGAACGGGGCATGGCGGCGGACAACAAGACGCTGGGCCGTTTTGAACTGGGCGGGATTGCTCCGGCTCCCCGTGGCGTGCCCCAAATCGAAGTGACGTTTGATATTGATGCCAACGGCATTGTGAACGTAAGCGCCAAGGATAAAGGAACTGGCAAGGAACAGAAGATCACCATCAGCAATTCCGGCTCCCTCAGCAAGGATGAAGTGGACCGGATGGTGAAAGAAGCCCAGGCCAGCGAAGCGGAAGATAAGAAACGCAAGGAAGCTGCCGACGCTAAGAACCAGGCAGATACCCTGATTTACCAGGCTGAAAAGACCTGCAAAGACGTAGCTGGCAAAGGCTATGATGATAAGATCAAGAAGGTAGAAGATGCTGTTAAGGCGCTGAAGGATACGCTGCAAGGCGGCGACACCGAAGCCATTAAGAAAGGCACCGAGGATCTGCAGAAACCGCTGTATGAACTGAGTGCAGAACTGTATAAACAAAACCAGCAGGATGCTGCGGCTCAAGGTGCAGCCCAGAATGCTGGTGCTCAGCAGAATGCCGGCAGCGAAAAGAAAGCCGACGACGACGTAGTGGACGCAGAAGTTGTGGACGACGATAAGAAATAAACTTTTCCTAGAGGGAGTTACGGATGGCAGACAAGAGAGATTATTATGAAGTGCTGGGGGTTTCTAAAACAGCCACAGAAGATGAGCTGAAAAAGGCTTACCGCAAACTGGCACGCAAGTACCATCCCGACCTGAATAAGGATGATCCCCAGGCAGCAGATAAATTCAAAGAAGTGAATGAGGCGTACAGTGTCCTGTCCGACGCCCAAAAGAGAGCGGCCTATGACCAATATGGCCATGCCGCTTTCCAGCAGGGCGGCGGAGGCGCTGGCGGCAATCCTTTCGGCGGTTTCCAGGGCTTTGGTGGCTCGTTTGGCGGGGAAGGCATGGACGACATCTTCAATATGTTCTTTGGAGGTGCTGGCCGTGGCGGTTCTCGTCGACAGGCGGACAATGGACCCCGGCAAGGGTCCGATCTGCGGATGGACATGCAGATTACCTTTGAGGAAGCGGCCTTTGGAACGGAGAAGAAAGTCCGCCTGAACCGGGAAGAAGAATGTGAAACCTGCCATGGCTCCGGTTCGGCAGCAGGCTATTCCCCGGAAACCTGTCCGGATTGTCACGGTACAGGCGAAATCCGGGTAACACAGAATTCCCTTTTCGGGCAAGTGGTGAATGTGCGGGCCTGTCCCAGATGCCATGGTACGGGCAAGATTGTAACCCATCCTTGTAAGGACTGCCATGGTACGGGCCGTGTGAAAAAGAAGAGAACCTTGACGGTGAAAATCCCTGCGGGCGTGGACAATGGATCCCGTTTGCGGGTGTCCGGCGAAGGCGAGGCAGGAATCCGGGGTGGCCGTGCCGGGGATCTGTACGTGTATTTGTACGTGAAGCCCCACAAGTTCTTTGAACGGGATGGCACTACGGTGAGCTGCGAAGTCCCCATCAGCATTGTGCAGGCTACGCTGGGGGCTGAGATTGAAGTGCCTACCTTGTACGGCAAGGTCAGCGTAAAGGTTCCGGAAGGGACCCAGCCGGGCCGGGTATTGCGGCTGCGGGATAAAGGCATTCCGTCCCTGCGGACAGGGCAAAAGGGCGATGAGATGATCCGGCTGAAAGTCGTGATCCCGACAGGATTGTCCGATGCCCAAAAAGATGCCTTGCGGAAATTTGGGGAAACCAGCGGGAACAATATCAACCCAGAAGAAAAGGGCTTTCTCAACAAAATCAAAGATTTCTTAAAGAAAAAATAGCACAAAGCTCCTCTGGCAGCAGGGGAGCTTTTAAAATGGGCAAAGAAACTATATAATGAAGTGGAGAGAAACTTATCTCGGCAGGAGGGATTCATCATGAATGAAGTGCTAAAAGCGATGAAAGAGCGGCGCAGTATCCATAAATTTACAGCGGAAATGCCGCCTAAAAAAGCCATCGAGGAAATTATCGAAGCGGGCCTGTATGCGCCCAGCGGGAAAAACCACCAGGAGAGCCTTATCATCGCTGTGACCAATCAGGAATGGCGAAATAAAATTGCTAAGGCAAACTGCAAAATCGGCGGCTGGAAAGAGGATTTCGACCCGTTCTATGGGGCGCCTGTTATTTTAATCGTATTGTCCGACAAAAATGATAGCAACCACATTTATGACGGGGCCCTGACCATGGGGAATATGCTGCTGGCAGCCCACGCCCTTGGCCTGGGGAGCATTTGGATCAACCGGGCTAAAGAAGAATTTGAACAGGAAGCGTTTCAAACGTTTCTGAAGGACTTGGGCATTAAAGGTGAATGGGAAGGCATTGGCCATTGTGCGGTGGGCTATATTGCTGGAGATAGGCCCAAAGCATCGCCCCGGAAACCCAACCGGGTATATTGGGTGGAATAAATAGAAAATATAGGAGAAAAACCATGAATGCTATTTTTTCGAGGGTGAGTATTCGTAAGTACGAAGACAGGGATGTGGAAAAAGAAAAAATAGAGCAGATTTTGCGGGCGGCTATGCAAAGTCCTTCTGCAGGAAATCAGCAGCCCTGGGAATTTATCGTTGTTCGGGATAAAGTCATTCTGGCGAAACTAGCGACCATCAGCGAATATTCCGGCCCGGTAGCCAATGCTCCCGTTGCCATTGTGAACGTGTGCAACCCCAATAATAAACCCTTTGCCCAGGTAGCCCCGGTGGATATGGCTATCTGCACAGAACATGAGTGGCTGGAAGCGGCGGACTTGGGATTGGGCGCCGTGTGGATCGGCGTCAGCCCCTTTGAGGATCGGATAAAAAAGGCCAGTGAGATTTTGGGCTTAACCGGTGGCAAGTACGTATTTTCCATTCTCCCCTTGGGCTACCCG
Source organism: Acidaminococcus sp. (assembly GCA_019416065.1). Lineage (GTDB taxonomy): Bacteria > Bacillota > Negativicutes > Acidaminococcales > Acidaminococcaceae > Acidaminococcus. The sequence goes on from DXYB01000008.1 coordinate 38,463, forward strand.
GCACAAGAACGGACACAAAAAGACCGCTGGCATCCAGAACGGATTAGCGAGCGGTGAAACAGGTATACACTTTGTACAAAAATATACAAACCATCTGCTTTTAGTTGCGGAATTCATGTGACAGTGCTATAATAGATAAGAAAACTGAGGCAGACCTTAGAGAGTGGGTATTTAATACCCGCTCTTTCGTTTACTAGGAAAGAAGCAGGTAGGTGTCTGGATGGATAAAAAACAAATTGCGGCAAAGGTGGAGACACTCGTCACGCCCATTGTAGCGGAAATGGGCTTGGAACTGGTGGATGTGGAGTATGTCCGGGAACGGGAATGGTACCTCCGGGTCTACATCAACAAAGAAGGCGGCATCGATATTGATGACTGCTCTAACGTCAGCAGCATGCTGGCCAAAAAACTGGATGCGCTGGATTTTATTCCGGAAAAGTATTATCTGGAAGTTTCTTCCCCGGGAATTGACCGGCCCTTGAAAAAAGATAAGGATTTTTTGGCGCAGTATGGGCACCAGGTGGATTTGTCTTTTTTTGTTCCCTATGAAGGGAAAAAACAGCTGACGGCCGTGCTGAAGTCCCATGATGACACCGTACTTGTTCTCACGAACAGTAAGAATAAAGAAATAACCATAGAACGCAACCTGATTGCATCTGTGAAACCCCATATTGATTTTTAAATGGCGCAAGGAGGAGATAGACAAGTGAATGCGGATTTCGTAAATGCCATTGCGCTAGTGGCAAAGGAAAAAAATATTTCTCCGGAAGTCCTGTACAGTGCGGTGGAAGAGGCCTTGATTACCGCCTATAAGAAGAATTTTGGGTCTGCGCAAAATGTACGGGTTTCTCTGAACCGGGAAAACGGAGAAATTCATGTATATTCCCAGAAAAAAGTAGTCCAAGAATGCACCAATTCGGCTACGGAAATGAGCCTAGCTGATGCCCAAAAGCTGGATCCCCATTATCAGGAAGGGGACATTCTGGAAGAAGAAATTACGCCCAAGAATTTTGGCCGTATCGCTGCCCAAAATGCTAAACAAGTGATTGTGCAGCGGATCCGGGAAGCAGAACGCAACCGGGTATATGAGCGGTATTCTGACAGGGAAAATGATATTGTAACAGGTACAGTAGAACGCATTGAAGGGCATAACGTCTTTGTGGATCTAGGTACGACCGAAGGCGTGCTGCTGGCCAGTGAGCAGATTCCCCGGGAAAAATATGAATACCATCAGCGGCTGAAATGTTATGTGCTGGAAGTGAAAAAAACGGCCAAAGGGCCTCAAGTGATTTTATCCCGCACCCATCCCGGCCTTTTGAAACGGCTGTTTGAACTGGAAGTGGGAGAAATCCAGGATGGAACGGTGGTCATTGATTCCGTGGCCCGGGAACCCGGCATGCGGAGCAAACTTGCGGTGCACAGCAATAATCCCAGCGTGGACCCGGTAGGGGCTTGTGTAGGGCCTAAAGGCATCCGGGTGCGGAACGTGGTGGATGAACTGCGCGGGGAAAAGATTGATATTGTAAAATATAGCGAAGATCCGGAAGAGTATGTGGCTAATGCCCTGTCTCCTTCTAAAGTGGTTTCTGCTACGGCGTATCCGGAAGAAAAACTATGCCGGATCATCGTACCGGATTACCAGTTGTCCTTAGCCATTGGCAAGGAAGGGCAGAATGCGAGACTTGCCGCTAAGCTTACCGGTTGGAAAATTGATATAAAAAGTGAAAGCCAGGCAGCCGAACAGGCGCTGGAAAATCCAGAGGAAACAGCACAGGCTGACGAGGAAGACGTATGAAGGTACGGAAAATTCCCCAACGGACCTGCATTGGTTGCGGACAGGTGAAAGACAAGAAGAAAATGGTTCGGATTGTCCGGTCTCCTCAAGGGGACATCAGCCTGGATCGCAGCGGCAAGAAACCGGGACGGGGTGCTTATGTATGTGAGGAAGCGTCTTGTATAGAAAAGGCCTTTCAAAGCAAAGCCCTGGAAAAGGCCTTGCAGGTAAAAGTCCCGGCGGAAGTAAAAGAAAAACTGCTCATGGAGCTGACCCATGAAAACGGATAAGGAGCTCTGCTTTGCGTTGGGTCTTGCCCAACGGGCAGGAAAACTGGCATCAGGAGAACAAACGGTAGAAACCTACCTGAAAAAAGGCAAAGGCAAATACCTTTTGCTGGCCACAGATGCCTCTCCTCGCACAAGTAAGCGGCTGGAAGAAGTGTGTACGGCGATGGACGTTCCCTTTGGGAGAGCCCTGGATTGTGTGCAGATGGGGGACGCAATCGGGAAATCCCCGCGGGCTGCCGTGCTGCTGTTAGATCATCAGTTTATGAAATTGCTGGGAGTTTGATATGGAGGTGTGCGGATGGCAAAAGATAAATATAGAATTTACGAAATCGCCAAGGAACTGGACCTGGATACGAAAAAGGTTTTGAACTTCCTGGCGGATCATAAGATTGCCGTGAAGGGGAATTTCAGCACGGTAGAAAAAAGTGTACGGGATATGGTGGTTGCCGGCATGAAAACCCACCAGGAGAAAGTAGCGCCGGTGAAAGAAGCGGCCCAACGGCTGCAAACTAAGGCAGCCCAAATGATGAAACCGGTGGTGGATAAAGTCGCCCAGGTAAAAAGCGACGTAGCAGCCGGTAAAGCTGCGATCAAAGCAAACCACGCCCGGCAAAATAGTGCGCCGCAAACGGCACAACGGACCTCAAATGACCGCACCCCGCGCAGCGATAACCGGGATATGCGGGGCAGTCGTTTCCATAACGAGCCGCGCAATGACCGCACTGGCGGACGTCCTAATGCCGGTAGTGTGCGTCGTGATGGCGTGCGCAGCGACAACCGGGGCAACCAAAACCGGGAGGGCAGAAACGAGCGGGGGAGCCGGCCCCAAAACGGGGACAGAAACCGGAATGCCTCCGGGAACCGTTTTGCCCACAACGATAGACCTGGCAGCGGCGGACAAAATCGCAACACTAGCGGCCGGAAATCGTTTGGAAACCGTACTGGTTCGTCCGCCCCTGTGGGGATGAACAGCACCCATGCGGGGAAAGACCAGGGACGGCGTAACAACCGGAACGAAAAAAGAGAAAAGATCAAGGGCTCGTATGCGTCTAGGGATAGTCGTCCGATGCACAGTGCCGGTCATGACATGAAGCATCGGCACAATACCAATGCGAAAAACACAGCCCCGGTACAGAAAAAGGTGGAAGCCGTGCATCCTGCCAGTGTAGAAGTGGGCGAAAGCATTAGCGTCAAAGATTTTGCCAAACTGCTAGGCCGGGAAGCCACGGAATTAATCAAAAAACTGTTCATGTTGGGCAAAATGGTGACCATCAACCAGGAAATTGACCATGATACCGCTACGCTGGTGGGTATGGAATTTAACTGTGAGGTCAAAGAGCCACCGCCTGAGGTGGATCCTACGGAAGTACCAGAAGTAGAGGATGATCCTAAACTGCGCGTGCCACGGCCGCCGGTAGTGACGGTTATGGGCCACGTGGACCATGGTAAAACCTCCCTTTTGGATGCGATCCGCAAAACCAACGTGACGGCACGGGAAGCGGGCGGTATCACCCAGCACATCGGCGCGTATCGTGTCATTTGCCAAGGAAAACCCATCGTTTTCCTGGATACGCCAGGGCACGAAGCCTTTACGGCCATGCGGGCACGGGGCGCTCAGGTGACGGATATTGCGGTGCTGGTGGTGGCGGCCGATGACGGCGTGATGCCCCAGACCATTGAAGCCATTAACCACGCCAAGGCCGCTAAGGTTCCCATTATCGTTGCCATTAATAAAATCGATAAAGAAGGGGCCAATCCGGATTTTGTGATGCAGCAGCTGTCCGAACAAGGCCTCATTCCGGAAGCCTGGGGCGGCGATACCATTATGGTACCGGTTTCTGCCCGGCAAAAGAATGGTATTTCCGATTTGCTGGAAATGATTCTTTTGGTAGCAGATATGCTGGAACTGAAGGCTAACCCCAATTTACCTGCTCATGGCACGATTATTGAAGCCAAACTGGATAAAGGCAGAGGCCCTGTGGCCACGATTTTGATTGATAGAGGAACGCTGCATATCGGCGATTCCATCTTAGCCGGCACCACGTACGGTAAAGTGCGTGCCATGGTAAACGACCGGGGCGAAAAAGTGAAAAAAGCGCTGCCGTCCACCCCTGTGGAAGTGCTGGGCTTTAATGATGTCCCGGCAGCCGGCGATATCATGGATGCCTGCGAAGAGCATATTGCCCGCAGTGTGGCGGAAAAACGGCAAGGCAAACAGAAACTGGAAGAACAAAAGAGTACCAAAGTTTCCCTGGACGACATTTACAGCCGGATTAAAGAAGGGGAACTAAAAGACCTGAACATCGTGGTTAAAGCAGATGTACAGGGCACCATCCAGGCCTTGGAACAGAGCCTGACCCGGATTAAGAACGACGAAGTCAAAGTGGTGGTGGTTCACTCTGGAGTGGGCGCCATTAACGAAAGCGACGTGATGTTGGCCTCTGCTTCCAATGCACTGATCATCGGGTTTAACGTGCGTCCGGACGGGAATGCTCGTAAAGTGGCGGAACAAGAGAAAGTTGATATCCGTACCTACCGCGTGATTTACGATGCGTTAAATGACGTGGAAGCAGCCATTAAAGGCATGTTGGCACCGAAATTCAAGGAAAACATTATCGGGCATGTGGAAATCCGCAAAGTGATTCCCATTAACAAGATGCTGATTGCCGGAGCCTATGTAAAGGACGGGAAAATTAACCGTTCTGCCAAGATTCGCCTTGTGCGGGATGGCATTGTGGTGCATGAGGGAGAACTGGATTCTCTGCGCCGCTTTAAGGACGATGTGAAAGAAGTAGCGGCAAACTATGAGTGCGGCCTGACCCTGAAAGATTACCGGGACATCAAGGAAGGAGACCAACTGGAAGTCTACGAAATGCAGGAGATTGCCCCGGAATAAGGAGGACGTACGATGTCGAAACTGCGAGCAGAAAAATTGCAGGCACTGATCAAACAAGAGCTAAGCACGATGCTGCTCCGGGATGTGAAAGACCCGCGGGTTAAATTTGTGACCATTACCAGTGTGGAAGTGAGTAACGATTTAAGCTATGCCAAGGTCTATGTGAGCCTTTTTGGCAGCAAGGAGCAGCAAGATCTGGCCTGGCAGGGCTTGCAACGGGGCGTGGGATTTTTTCGGACAGAAATTGCCAAACGCATCAACTTGCGGGTGGCTCCCATCCTCAGTTTTCACAAAGACACTTCCCTGGAATACAGCGCCCATATTGAAGCCATCCTGCACGAACTGAAAGAAGAGGAAGCCCAGGAACAAGACCCTAAGGAAGCGCACCATGAGTAAACCGGTGGACGAAAAAAAAGCCTGGGAGCTGATGCAGCAGGCCCGTCATGTGGTGCTAATCAGCCATATCGGCCCTGACGGGGATACTCTTGGCAGCACCTTGGGCCTGTATCATGCCTTGAGGCATAGCGGCAAGGAGGTTGTCTGCCTGGTGGATGACATGCTACCGGCGGCGTATCATTTCTTGCCGGGCATAGCTATTTACAAACATCCTGTAGAAGGGGAGAAGCTTCCTTGCGATCTGCTTGTAGTGGTGGATGCCAGCAGTGCAGATCGGATGGGAAAATGCCGGGAGGTTTTGGAAGAAGCACCGATCCTAAATATTGATCACCATATTTCCAATACTCATTTTGCAGACTATCTCTTGCTGGATGCCAAAGCAGCCGCCGTAGGGGAGATCATGGTGCGGCTTTTGCAGAAAAATGGTGTGCCCCTTGATCAGAATATAGCTACTTGTCTATACACGGCTATCGTGACGGACTGCGGGTACTTTAAGTATGCCAATACCACGCCTAGCTGTATGCGGGCTGCGGCGGATCTGCTGGCCTGCGGGATTCATCCGGATCTTATTTCTGATCAATTGGAGATCAAAGCCAGAAATTCTGTGGAACTACTGGCTAAAGTCCTGCCCAGCCTGACGTTTTATGCGGATGGGAAAATTGCTACGCTGGAAGTGCCCCATACACTCTATGACAAGAACATTTCCACAGAAAGCTTTATCTACCAGCCTCGGTATATTGAAGGAGTGGATGTAGCTATTTTGTTTAAGGAAGTGGAACCGAAAGCGACCCGGGTAAGTATGCGCAGCAAGACGGTGGACGTGAGCCAGGTGGCCCTGCAATTTCGGGGGGGCGGCCATGCCAAGGCGGCGGGCTGCACTATCGGAGCTTCGCTGGCAGAAGCCAAGCAACAACTGCTCCAGGCTGTGATCGCGGCCATGGAGACTAAATGATGGATGGTATCTTTAATGTCTTGAAGCCACCAGGCATGACCAGCCATGATGTGGTGGGAGCACTGCGTAAGATTCTTCACATGAAAAAAATTGGTCACGCAGGAACCTTGGATCCCATGGCAGCTGGCGTGTTGCCGGTGTTTACAGGGAACGCTACCCGTTTTTTAGAATACGCAGCCCATCATGAAAAATCCTATCGGGCAGAACTGACCTTTGGGGTACGAACGGATACGGGGGATACAGAGGGCAAGATGATAGCCAAAAGCCCGGTGCATACCCTGCCGCTTTCTCAGGTGCAGGCTGCATTGGATACCTTTGTGGGACATACCATGCAGGTTCCGCCCATGTATTCCGCCATCAGTGTAAACGGGAAAAAGTTATATAAATTAGCCCGGCAGGGCATAGAGATTGCCCGCCCGCCCCGGCCTATTTTCATCCCGGCCCTAACGGTTGTGGACTATACGGGAGCGCAGCTGGTGTTTGATGTAACCTGTTCCAAGGGGACATTCATCCGTACCTTGTGTGAAGATATTGCACGAAAGCTGGACATGGAAGGAACCATGAGCTTTTTGCTGCGCCGGCGTGCAGGGGGTTTCACCTTAGAAAATGCCCATCTTTTAGAAGAAATTGCCGCGGATCCGGAAGGCTGCTCCCTTTCTCTTGATTTGGTCCTGGAACAGTTTCCCGTGATTAAAGTCAATGTGTTGCAGGGGCGGCGAATTGCCCAGGGCGTTGCCACTACCATTCCCGGAATTACGGTGAGTGATGGGGCATTGTACCAGATCCGTACCTGGGAAGGGGTGCTTTTGGGACTTGCCATCGGGCAAGAGGGACGGCTCCGGGCTCATAAAATTATTCGAGTACCAGAAAAGCAGGATGAGGATTGTAATGAAACTGATTAAAACGCTTGCAGAACTGAAAATGACACAATTACAACCTTCAGCGGCAGCTCTTGGTACATTTGACGGAATCCATCTGGGACATCAGGATGTGATCGGTGCTACGCGAAAGTATGCAATGCAGCATCATCTGCAACTCATGGTATTTACGTTCAGTACCCATCCTTTGGCCTTTTTAAAGCCGGAAAAAGCGCCGGCACGCTTGTTGGACAATGATGAAAAAATCAAGATGATGGTTGATTTGGGCGTGGATATCCTGGTAAATCTTCCCTTTACCCAGGAATTTTCCCAAATCCCTGCGGAAGGTTTCTTGCAACTTTTGGTAAAAAGCGGTGTCAAAGCAGTAGGCATTGGAGATAATTACAGTTTTGGCGCTGGGGGCAAAGGCAATCTTCATTTGCTGAAAAAAGAGCACAGCCGGTTTGGGTTGACCGTTCTGGCACGGCCGCTCCTAAAGGTGGAGGGCAAGGTGGTTTCTAGCAGCAACATTCGAACGCTGATCCAAGAGGGCAATATGAAGCTAGCGGGAAAAATGTTGGGACGGCCTTATGCGATCCGGGGTACCGTGGTCCAAGGGGACCAGAGAGGGCGGCTTTTGGGATTTCCTACCGCCAATCTGCGTATCCTGGGACGCCATATCGCCCTGCCTCCGTTTGGGGTGTATGCAGGAAAAGTCCACGTAGAGCAAAAGACCTATGCGGCGATGATCAATATTGGCAATAATCCTACGTTTTCAAAGCAGGAAACCCGGCTGGAAGCCCATCTCCTGGATTTTACCGGGGATCTTTACGGAGAATTCATCCAGGTGGAGTTGTGGGACTATGTGCGGGGGGAAAAAAAGTTCCCATCCCCGGAGGAACTCGTTGCCCAACTGGCAGCCGATCAGGAAAAAATACGGGAACTTTTGAAAAACGATTCATGCAAAAAATAGAAAGAGCCAGGTATCATGCCTGACTCTTTCTATTTTTTAAGTATACCTATTTTTTATCGGGCGTTTTTTCTACATAGACGCTGGTACTGGGGAAGGCGGCACTGGTGCCGACTTCTTCTAAAATATGCATTAACTCCAAATTGATGGCTTCCTTGGCTTTCATATAGTCGTTATAGGAGGTATGCCGGCAGTAACAGATGATGGTGATATTCAAACTGCTGTCGGCCATTTCAGAAAAGGCCACACTAATGTCTTTGGCAATAATATCCGGGTTTTGCCGGAGAAAATTGGTAATCTTTTTTACCAGCTCCTGCATTTGCTGTCTTGTGGTGCTGTAGGTAACACCTAACGTGATTTCCAGACGTCGCCGATCCCGGTTGGTGAAGTTCTGGATGGGGGTATTCACGATAATGGAATTGGGGATATAGACCAGGCTTTGGGTGAACGTCCGCACATTGGTAGAACGAAAGGAAATGGATTCTACGACGCCTTCCACATCATTGCAAATAATCCAGTCCCCGATCCGAAACGGTTGGTCCGCCAGGATAACCAGGCACGCAAAAAAGTTGGAGAGGGAATCTTTGGCCGCAAGGGAAACGGCCAAACCACCAATGGAAAGCCCGGCGATGAAGCCGGCGATATTCACACCCCAGGTGCTGAGGACCGAGGCAAAGGCTAGGAAGATGATCAGGCCATGAATAAAAGAAGATAAAAGATTGCTGACAGCAGGATCAACGGCCTTTTTCTTATGGCTGAAAAAATAGTGGAACAAATAGTTGGTGCTGGAGAAACAATTGTACAGAAACCAGTATACAGCAATGAGGTAGCAGGAAGAACATAGATTTTGTATAAGGGGCAGCCCTGCATATCCCCCGTAGGGGGAAGAATAGAGAACCCCGTAAAAGCCGCTGGTAGCGATAAGCAGCCGGCCGGGTCGATAGATGGCGGCCGCAATGCTTTCGTCCACGTCAAACGGCAATTTATCCAATAAAAAGCGAATCAGTTTTACGCTCACCACCCGGAACCCATAATAGAAAAATATGGTGATGGCAAGAACAATCAGTGCTGGCAGCCAGTTCAAAAAATCCTGGTATAACGTCATTGAGTCCTCCTCAAGCAGAAAGTTTTCTTAGATTGTACCATGTACAGGGAGGATAAGAAAGAGGAAGACCGGTAAATATGGTATAATATTTCGTAAAGCGCAGCCCAGGCTGCCTACAAGGGGGGAATACCATGGATTTACGGAAAGATGCAGAGACCATTATGTATGCGGCGATTCAGGCAACGCAGCCGGATGCAGCCGTGGCCAAAGCCTTGCAGCATAAAACCTTTGGCCAGGGTAAAATCATTTTGGTAGCCATTGGAAAAGCGGCTTGGCAGATGGCCAAAACGGCTAATGAGATGCTCAAAGACCGCATTGACGCAGGAATTGTCATTACTAAATATGGACATAAAAAAGGGGAACTGCCGCCTTTAGAAATCTGGGAAGCCGGGCATCCGGTACCGGACCAAAATTCACTGGATGCGACCCAGCGGGCCATTGACATGGTTAGTAATTTGACAAAGGAGGATATGGTACTCTTTCTGATCAGTGGGGGCGGAAGCGCCCTTTTTGAAAAGCCCCTGATTCCCCTAAAAGAACTGCAGGACATCACCAGCGATCTTTTGGGAAGCGGTGCGGATATTGTGTCCATGAACATCGTTCGCAAACGCCTTTCCGCGGTAAAAGGGGGTAAATTTGCCCAGATTTGTGCGCCGGCCAGCGTCTATGCCATTATCCTCAGCGATATCATTGGGGATCCCTTGGATATGATCGCTTCCGGTCCGGCCTATCCGGACAGCTCCACCTGCGCCGATGTGGAAAAAATTATTCAGAAATATAAAATCATGCTGCCAGCGGATGGGCGTAAGGCCCTTACGGTAGAGACCCCGAAACAGCTGGACAATGTGGAAACGGTGATCACAGGAAGCGTTACAGAACTTGCGGCGGCGGGGAAAAAGGCGGCAGAAGCATTGGGATACAAGGTGCAGCTGCTTACCACCAGCCTTACCTGTCAGGCCCGGGAAGCGGGCAGCTTTTTGGCAGCGATCGGGCGGGAATATGCAAAGTGTGGAAAAAAACTCGCCTTTTTGGCAGGCGGTGAAACCGTGGTGCGCCTTGTGGGTCACGGGAAAGGCGGACGCAACCAGGAACTGGCGCTTGCGGCGGCAGAAGGGATTGCAGGACTACCCAATGTGGCGGTATTTTCCTTTGGCAGCGACGGGACGGACGGGCCTACCGATGCAGCAGGCGGCTATGTGGACGGGAATACACAAACGCTATTGGCGAAAAGTGGGATATCAATCAGTTCCGTCCTGGAAGAAAACGATGCCTACCATGCCCTGGAAAAAAGTAAGGGGCTTTTGGTGACAGGTGCTACAGGAACCAATGTAAACGATCTAAGTGTTTTATTGATCGGGTAACCGGCCGTTACATAAACAATTAACTAAAATGTGTATTATCAAATATTTGCTAAATTAAAGAAAACAGTGTATGATAGTTGCATACAAAAATTTAGGAAGGGAAGTTGCTTATTACGGACAAGAATGCATGCAAGCAAAAAGTTTTTTCCTGTATTGATGCAGCAGAACGTGAGCTGCGGGAGTACGCGGACAGTGTAGCGGCGGAGCCGGAATACGGATTTCGTGAATTTAAAACCTCGGACAAACTGGCCGCCCAGTTTGATAAACTGGGGATTCCCTATAAACGGGGTATGGCCATTACTGCGGTAAAAGGCCTGTTAAAAGGTGGGCATCCCGGTCCTACCATTGCGATTTTAGGAGAACTGGACGCCATAGGGTGCCCGGAGCATCCTGACGCTAATCCTGATACAGGAGCCGTTCATGCCTGCGGACATCATATGCAGCAATCAGCCATGCTTTCGGCGGCCTATGGACTTGTCCGCAGTGGCGTCATGAAAGAGTTATGGGGCAATGTGGTATTTTTTGGGGTCCCGGCGGAAGAATACATTCAGCTGGCATACCGGCAAAAACTGCGGAAAGAAGGAAAACTGCATTATCTTTGTGGCAAGGGGGAATTGATCTACGAGGGTGAATTCGACGATATTGACATGGCCATGATGATCCACTCCCAGAAAAATTCTCCCGCTCCGCTTGTAGCCGTGGGAACGTCCAGCAATGGCTTTATTGCCAAAACCATTCAGTACGTAGGGAAAAGTGCCCACGCGGCAGATGCACCGGATCAGGGCGTCAATGCATTGAATGCAGCCATGCTGGGACTTTTAGGGATCAATTGTTTGCGGGAAACCTTTAAAGAAGCCGATACGGTACGGGTCCATCCCATTATCACCAAGGGGGGAGACCTGGTTAATAACGTACCAGATGATGTGCGGATTGAAACCTATGTCCGTGCCAAAACCATGGAAGCCATTAATAAAACCAACACCAAGGTAGATAATGCCTTGCGGGCAGGCGGTCTTGCCATAGGGGCCAAAGTACGTATCAATACCCTGCCTGGGGAACTGCCGCTGGTTTGCAATGAGAGCTTAAATGAATTGTTTGTGGATAATGCCAAGACTGCTTTTCCCAGTGTGAACGTAGTGGAGGCAGGGCATTTCAGTGCGTCCACGGATATGGGGGATGTGTCCCATATTATGCCGGCGATTCATCCTTTTGTCGGCGGTGTGGACGGACTGCTCCATGGATCTAATTTTAAAGTGGTGGATTTTAAAGCTGCGGCCATGCTTCCAGGAAAGGCCTTTGCAGGGATGATTGTGGATTTGTTAAGCGATGAAGCCCAAAAAGGCAAGGCCATTCTGAAAGACTATAAACCTGTACTAACGAAGGAACAATATATTGCACAAATGGATAGCTATCTAAACGAAGAAGGAGAGGAAGAAGCATGACCAATGTAAAGCTGCACCTGACGGTTTTGGTGCTGATCGTGGTGTCCGAACTGATTGGAACCAAAAGTATTCCCCTGGGAGTGGGCAAGGTGGTCTTAGTGCCGATGCTGTATGCCATGATTATTGGCATTTTTACCACGCCCCGCTTTTTGAACATTATGAAGCAAAAGGATATGGAAGATGCCGGCGGTCTCTTAGGCATTACTCTGATGCTGCTCATGGCACGCTATGGGACGACGGTAGGCCCTACGCTGCCTAAAATCATCAGTGCCAGCCCGGCGCTGATCTTGCAGGAATTTGGCAATCTGGGAACCGTTTTTCTAGGAGTGCCCCTGGCCGTATTCCTTGGTCTCAAACGGGAAACCATCGGGGCAGCGCACTCTATTGCCCGGGAACCTAACGTGGCGCTTATTGGCGAACGGTTTGGCCTTGATAGTGCAGAAGGCCGGGGCGTTATGGGAGTGTATATCTCCGGTACCGTGTTTGGTACGATTTTCTTTGGACTCATGGCCAGCGTTTGTGCGGCCCTTGGGATTTTCCATCCCTATGCCCTTGCCATGGCTAGCGGTGTGGGCAGCGCCAGTATGATGACGGCTTCCGTAGCGTCTCTTACGGTGATGTACCCGGATATGGCTAGCCAAATCGCGGCTTTTGGGGCGGCCAGCAATATGCTGTCCGGATTGGATGGCCTCTACATGGCGATTTGGCTCGCGCTGCCGCTTACAGAATTTCTCTATAAAAGATGCTGTCAAATCAAATATGGACACGTGCTGACCAAGGAAGAGGAAAAAGCGGAATGAAAATATACAATTTAGCCGAAACACTGGTAATACTTTTGATTATGGGGCTGTTGTCCCTGGTGAGCAATACCTTGAGCAGCAGCTATGGATTTCTCCAGGCACTGCCCGGTATCGTTATCCTGGTTCTCATTGCCATGGCCGGGATTATTATGGCCAAAGTCCTTCCTGGTCGGATCCCTGCAGCAGCCTATGTGGTTACCTTGGGCTGTATTTTAACCTATCCAGGGTTTCCCGGTTCCAGCTTTATCAATGCTTACATGAAGCCGGTGGGGTTTGTTTCTTTGTGCACTCCCATCTTAGCCTATGCCGGTGTGAGTGTCGGAAAAGATATGGATGCCTTTAAACATACGGGCTGGCGCATTGTGGTGCTCTCCTGTGTAATCTTTGTTGGCACGTACATCGGCAGTGCCGTTATTGCCCAGGGGATATTAAAGAGCATAGGACAGATTTAACGTCATAGAGCCAAAAAATAAAACGGTTACAGGATAATTCCTGCAACCGTTTTATTTTTTGGTGAAGTTTTCATTCGTCCCTGAGGGAAGGGAGTCTCATGAGTCTGTGTTATTGATTGGTTAGCCCCAGCCTTTGCAGCATTTCCATATCTTCTTTAATGGTGGTGCCGCTAGTGGTTAGCATATTGCCGGTAATGGAAGCGCTGGCTCCGGAGAGAAACGCAGTTTCCCCATTTTGTGGCAACAGTTTTCGCCCGGCAGCCAAACGGATATTGGCAGAGGGGTTGATAAAGCGGAAAATGGCGATGGTGCGGAGAATATCTTCCGCCGGCAGGGCTTTCTGTCCGGCCATTTTTGTACCAGGTATGGCCATTAGCGCATTGATGGGAATGGATTCAATCCCTAGCCCCTGTAGCGTAAAGGCCATATCCAGCCGGTCCTGCCAGGTTTCTCCCATGCCGATAATGCCGCCGGAGCATACACACATGCCTTCTGCCTGGGCGTCTTTAATGGTACGGATCCGGTCCTCAAAGGTGTGGGTGGTGCAGATGTGGGGGAAATACCGCCGGCTGGTTTCAATATTGTGGTGATAGCTGGTAACGCCAGCTTCATGGAGACGATGGAGCTGCGATCTAGAAAGTAAGCCGTGGGAAGCACATAAGGCAATAGAAAGTTTGTCCCGCATGGCCTTGTAGGTGTGAATGGCTTTGTCAAAATCCTTACCCACCAGAGCCCGCCCGCTGGTTACCATAGCAAACCGATTGGCCCCTGCTTCCTGGTCCGCTTTGGCGGTCTTTATAATTTCGTCCTCATCCAGAAATCCGTATTCTTCACACCCGGTGTGATGACAAGCGGCCTGGGCACAATAGGCGCAATTTTCTTGGCAGTGTCCACTGTGGGCATTAATAATGGTGCAAAAGTCTATATGATTTCCACAGAAATGTTTCTGGATCCGGCCTGCTTCCGTTTCCATTTCCCGGAGCGGCTGGAGGATAAATTCTTGCACTTCTGGATCTGTGGCTTTCAGGCGGTATCCATTAATAATTCTATCTGTCAATGCTTGTAGCTTCGTATAGTCCATGGATGGTCTCCTTTTCTCCCCTTACGGCTTTTACGCCGCATAGCTATTATTATAGCGTGACAAGAAGAAAAGTCAACGAAATAAAATCGTTGGTTAACGTAAAAGTCATCCCATCTAGGGATGACTTTTACTTCAAGTATTACCGCTCTTGGCACGGTATTGTATTATCCACAGAGCAGTGTTTTACAAAAATCATTGTTGAGTAAAAGGCGCATGACAATCGTCCCTAATACGGTAACACTGAGGAGTTCTCCCGCACCAATATAGAGCATGGCTGCGCCCACGGAAAGATCCGGGGGCAGCTGGGAAAATGCAGCCAGTTCAGCTCCGATGAGGACGCCGTTGCTAAGGACGGGCAGCAAAGAAGCCAATAGGCTGTTTTTCATGTAGCGCATAGGAAAGATTCCTAGAAAGGTGGCCAGTGTGCCGATGAGCATATCGGGCAGCCCCAAGGGACTTCCCATATTGGCCAGAAAACAACCAATGGTCAGTCCTGGGATCCAGCGAGGATTGTAAAATGCCAGCAGCGTCAGGCATTCCGAAAACCTTACTTGTACGGGGCCATAGCTGAGGGGGGAGAGCCCTATGGTTAGGGCTGCATAGATTGCTGCAACGATGGCGTTACGCAGCAGCCAGTGGTTTTGGTCTAGCATGATGGACTAGCTCCTAACAGTTTTGCTTTCAGCAGGGTATATTTCCGGGAATAAAATGGTTGCAGTTGGGACTCCCGATGATCATAGCCATAGGCTCGTTTAGAAATGGCAAGAATGGGGGGCGCCTGGATCCGTTTGGCCACGGCAATCCCGGCAAATTGTTTCCACCAGCGTTCCAAATCTGCAATAAAGGCAGCGGCATCGGGAAAGAGTTTTTGCACCAGCCCTTTTTCACAGCCAATATGAGCTTCCACCGTGCCCTGGGCATACCATTCCAGCACATCTTCCGGACTGGTTTTATACCAGCTTTCCACAAACTGCTGGAGCAGATAATCGTGATAGGGGTACACCAGAGGGTCTCCGCCGTTACCCACGGTCTGGGCATCGGACAATTCTGCGCTGGGTTTAATGGCAAAGATTTCTTGGGGAATGACTTCCTTGTGAAAGACCTGTTCATTCAGGTAACGGCCTAACGCATACACCTGGTGCTTCCACAAGTCTCCAATAAGTGCCAGTACCCCTGCAATATCCCCGTAAAACGTGGCATAGCCTACCGTCATTTCCGCTTTGTTGGAATTGCAGGAGAACCCGCCTCCAAAAATAGAGGCCAGCCCTGCCAGGATACGGGAACCCCGGTCCCGTGCCTGGATATTTTCACTGGCCAAGGGCGTAACGGATAGATACGAGTCTTCCCCGGTGCCATAGTGGTGGATGGGAGTCTGGTTGATCTGGGCGGTGGTATTTTCCACACTTTCCTGGATGGAAAAAATTCCATAGTGCGTGCCCAGTGCCTTAGCCATACGACAGGCCAGGTCCTTTGTCAGTGCGGAGTTGTAGCGGCTAGGCATATTCACCAGCAACACATTATTTGCGCCTAGGATATCCACATAAAAAGCGGCCGTTACCGCAGAATCTATGCCGCCGGATACACCGATGGTCATTTTATGGATGCCCAGCTGCTCCAGAAATTTTACCGCACCATAGCGCAGGGCCGTGTAGATTTCTGCGATATCGCTTACCTGGCCCTGCGGATTGGTGACTTTTTCCTCCGCTGTGAGAGCTCCGGTAACTGGGTCCCATGTGACCGAAAGCAGCGTTTCCGCAAAGGAAGGGGCATGAGCCACAATGGCCCCCGTATGGCTATAGAAACAGCTGCAGCCATCGTAGGTAAAAATATCTTTGCCGTTATTTTGAACCCCTACATTGTTGCAGTACACCAGGGGAATCCCGCAGTCCTTAGCTTGCTGGGTAAAAAGACGGTTGCGTTTTTCGTTCTTGTGCAGGGTATAGGGGGAGCAGGAAATATTGCATAGGATATCCGCTCCGTTTTCTGTCAAAAGCTTTGGCACATTGTAACCATAATTTTCTGTCCAGCCATCTTCGCACAGCAAAACGCCCAGTTTGACCTCTTGCCCACGGATGTTGACAGGGACAGGCTGTACCAGGTCTTTGAGATGCACGCCATCTCCTAATTCCGGCAACAACTTGGCAATGCTGTGAAAATAGCGGCTGTCATCAAATTCCCGGTAATCCGGCAGCGCTGTTTTGCTGATGAACGGGTAAGGCAATCCGCCACGGCGTAGTACCCCGTCCTGGGCAATAAAGGCGGCGTTATATTTGCGGATGCGGCCGTCCTCGTTGACTTTGCTAGGATCGGTGGCAATATTCCCGAAAACCACGCAAATCCCTTCGGTAGCTTTTATGATTTCCTGCCCCCAGGCTTCACAGTCGGTGATAAAAGACTTCTGTTCCCATAAATCGCCCAAAAGATAGCCAGGCACCACAAGCTCCGGCAAGAGCAAGATATCGACTTGCTGCTTCTTGGCGCGGGCTATGGCTTCCAGTACTTTTTTCGTATTTTTCTCCGGATTGGCCGGCGTGACTTCTATTTGAGCACATGCAATCGTAATGTTCATACGCATTTCTCCGTGATAGTACAAAGGTTGAAAGTTCTTATGATTCTTTATTATAACAAAAGCAGTGCAGGGAAAACAATCCACTGGAACCTGACAACTTTCCACATGCAAAAAATGTATATGCTACCGTTCTCTATAAGCATTTTACATTCACCTTGAGACCTGCTAAGCTAAAGACATAGCAAGAAAAGCCGATAGGAGGAAGTGGGATGCTGGATCAAAGAGAAAAGCAGAACCTGGTGGATGCCGGGTGTACGGAACATTTTGTGAAAGATTTTTCTACGCTGCACACACCCCGGGAAAAAGTCTGCTGCCTTCGGCGCTATCGCAAGGATCTTTTGACACGATTGCATCAGCAGCAGGATAAGCTGGGATGTCTGGATTACCTGATCTTCAAACTGGAAAAACAGATTAAAGAGTAAAAAGGAGTGTTGAGCTATGAATCTGGAAGAAATCAAGAAAACCAGTCCTTTTGGTGTAGGGCCTTTTAATAAAGCCTATGCCCAGTATTTTGACGGGGACAGCTATTTGAACACGGTTTCCGGAAAACAAGTCTATGTAGGCAACGTAACCTTTGCTGCCGGGTGCCGCAACCATTGGCATATTCATCATGCCAGCAAAGGCGGCGGGCAGATTCTGATCTGCACCTGTGGCCGAGGCTGGTATCAAGAATGGGGAAAACCCGCCCAGGAACTGCACCCGGGGGATGTGGTGAATATACCGCCGGAAGTCAAACACTGGCATGGCGCTGCCAAAGACAGTGCTTTTCAGCACCTAGCCATTGAAGTCCCCGGAGAAAACACCAGCAATGAATGGTGTGAAGCGGTGGATGCGGACGAATACAATAAACTGAAATAAGAGGGACAATTACGGAGGAATAACCATGAACGCAAACGGCAAAAAACGGTTCACGGCTATCGCGTTATCCATATTGTGTTTGCTGGCTACAAGTATGCAATGGGGGGAAGCTGCAGTGAGCGAAAAAGAAACCAGAAAAGCAGTGAAAGTGGTCCAAACGGCCGGACGGGATCGGTTAGGGGATTTTGCCCCGGATTTTGCCCGGTATAATGATGATATTTTGTTTGGCGAAGTATGGAGCAAAAACGACGTACTGAGCCTACACGATCGGAGCCTGGTAACGGTCTCTGCCTTGGTGGCATCCGGTATTACGGACAGCAGTTTGAAATTCCATATCATGAATGCCAAGAAAAATGGCGTCACCCAGGAAGAGATGGTCGCCATGATTACCCAGCTGGGATTTTATGCTGGCTGGCCAAAAGCCTGGGCCGCTTTCGGCTATGCCAAGGAAGTATATGCCCAGGAAAGCAAATAAAATAGCAACGCACTCCTATTTATCTTACAGGAGTGCGTCATTTTTTAGGTGGTAGGCTGCCAGGTTTCCACGTGCTTTTTGAGCCGCTGCAAAAATGCTTCACAGGCACGGTTCATTAGCCGGTATTTTTTCCATATGACGACGGATGTGGTAGAAAGTTCCGGCGCCAAGGGGATAAATTTCAAATCCATCCGAGGAAACTGGTCCAGTACTGTAACGCTAAGACATGCGGCAGTGCCGCTGCGAATCAGGTGGGAGGCATTGCCGATCAAATCACTCCAGCCGATCACCGTAAGCTGGTCGGTGGTGACTTTTCCCTGTGACCAGGTTTCCAGATCAAAGCTTTTGTTATGGATGCGGGCGGGGAGAATCAGGGGAATCTTAGGCAGCATGTCCGGCGTGATGGCTTTATAGTGCGCCCAGGGACTATGCATGGAGGTAACAATGCCTACCTGGTCTTTTTCCGGTAAGCGGATATATTCATAGTCTTCTACCTGAAACGGTTCAATCATTAAACCAAAATCCAATAGGCCATGACTTAATTTTTCTTCGATGGTATCCACGTTGCCAGTGGAAAGCTGAATGGTCAGCCGAGGATATTCGCCTTTTAATTCCACAAAGGTGTCCGTCAGAAAATGCATGAGTACCGTTTCCCCGCCGCCGATGCGAATGGTGCCGGTCAGTTCCAGGGTATCTTCCTGGATTTCTTCTTTGGTCTGATGCACCAGATCTAAAATTTCCTCGGCCCGCTGGCGCAGATGCATGCCTTCTTCTGTCAGGGTGGTACTGCGGTTGCCGCGGATGAATAATTTCTTGCCCAATTCTTTTTCCAGATCGGCCATTTGGCGGCTTAGGGTGGGCTGGGTCACATATAAACTGTTGGCGGCTTCGGTCATGTTGCCTTCCCGGGCCACTGCCAGAAAATAGGTCAAGGTGCGAATCTCCATGGCGTCCTCCTTGCAATCACATTTCCTTTATTTTACCCTTGTCCGCCGTGGATTACAAGAAAAACAATGCAAAAAACGTATAGCAGCCGTTTCTCAATAGGTATTGTACAGAGGAAAACCCTTCTGCTACAATACAGGTAACCATAGGAGGTGGGTTCTTATGACAACAATGTCCAGAAGGGACTTTTTAAAAGTGATGGGTGCTGGTGCGGCAGTGGTGGCAGCGGCTGGAACTGGTGTTACCCTTGGAAGCAAAGACCAAAATACTGCCAAGGCGGCGGAGAAAAATGCCAAACCAGGTACCGGCGGTGATCACTATATTCCCCCGGCAGAGCGGGTAGGGGGCCAGTCCGTGGTGTATTTTACCAAAGACCTGTCTGCCGCCGGCCTGGAAAAGATTTTTGCCAAAGTCAAACAAAATCTCACTGGGAAGATTGCTATTAAATTGCATACCGGTGAACCCCACGGGCCCAATATTATTCCGCGCCCCTGGGTAAAGCAGCTGATCGAAAAGGACTTGCCAGGAGCAACGATTGTGGAAACCAACACCTATTACGGTGGCGGTAGGGATACAACGGAAAAGCATAGAGAAACGTTAAAAACCAACGGTTGGACTTTTGCCCCGGTGGACATCATGGATGAGGATGGGTATACCATGATTCCTGTTAAAAATGGGAAGTGGTTTACTGAGATGGCCGTTGGCAAGCATATGCTGCAATATGACTCCCTGCTGGCACTGACCCACTTCAAGGGCCATACCATGGGCGGTTTCGGCGGCAGCGACAAAAACCTGGGCATCGGGTGTGCGGATGGTAAAGAAGGCAAACGCATGATTCATGCTGGCAATACGGGAAAACAGTGGGGCGTGAATGAAGAAGAATTTATGGAACGGATGACCGAATCCGCCAAAGCCACGGTGGATCACTTTGCTCCCCATATTGTCTATATCAATGTGATGCGGAACATGAGCGTGTCCTGCGACTGCGAAGGAACCGCTGCTCAGCCGGTTGTGACCCCCAATGTGGGGATCCTGGCCTCGACGGATATTTTAGCCATTGACCAGGCTTCCGTGGATTTGATTTATGCCCTGCCAGAACATTTCCGGCATGATTTGGTAGAAAGAATGGAATCCCGCCATGGTCTGCGGCAGCTTACGTATATGAAAGAACTGGGCATGGGCAATGACCGGTACGTTTTGCTGGATATTGACCAGGGAGATAAAGAAATTTCCCTGCAGGATGCAGTAAAAGATGTAAAGCCCTTTACGAAATAAGGAGGAACCTATGAAACTAAAGAAGCTTGCAGTACTGGCGACCATGGTGGTGGCCCTATTATCAGCTGCGGCCTGCGGGAATTCGGCTCCGGCTTCTGACAGCGGCAGTAGCAGCACCCAGGTAAGCCAAAAGGCGCCTGCCAAGGCTAAAAAAGTACTGGTAGTTTATTATTCGGACACGGGACGGACGGAGCAAGTGGCAAAAGCCGTAGCTTCTGCGACCAAAGGAGATCTGTTAAAACTCGTACCGGAACAGCCCTATACGGATGCCGACCTGGACTACAACAACAAAAGCAGCCGTGTGTCGAAAGAACACGATACGGTAAAACTCCAGGATGAAGTAAAACTGTCCAACGGCAAACCAGCCAACTGGGCAGACTACGATACTGTATTTGTAGGCTACCCCATCTGGTGGGGCATTGCCGCCTGGCCGGTGAACCAGTTCCTTACCAGCAATGATTTTACCGGCAAAACCGTGATTCCCTTTGCTACGGCTTACAGCTCCGGCTTGGGCAAAAGTGCTGACCTCATTAAGGAAAAAGCGGGGAATAAAGGCACCTGGGTGCAGGGCAAATGCTTTACCGGCTCTATCAGCGATAAAACCGTGACCGACTGGGTAAGCAGCCTGGGCGTATAAGCATCTTTGTAACTCTCTTCCTCTAGCAGGGAGAGAGTATTTTTTTGAAATTTTGTCATGATCGCCGCACGAAAAGGCTGATTTCCGAAATGGCCTTCCTAAATGCAGGCCTTTTCGTTATAATGGGAAAAAAGCCGGTACGCGAAACGGCGAAATAAAAGGAGAAAAATAATGGCTGAATTTCACTATGAGATCGCAAACGAGATGGGTGTATTGTCCACCAGCAAGACCGGCTGGACCAAAGAACTGAATTTGGTCAGCTACAACGGGAAGCCTCCCAAATTTGATATCCGGGAATGGGCACCAGGACGGGAAAAAATGGGCCGGGGTGTCACGTTAAACGAGCAGGAAGCCAAAGACTTGTGCAAGCTTTTATTCCACTACTTCAAAGCCCAGGCAGAAAAATAAAATGGGTAAAGCAGCACGATAAAAACTCCCCTAACATCGTTTGCTAGGGGAGTAGGCGTGGGATGGTCAAATATTTGATTTCCTGCGGTTGCAGTCAGCGCAGAGCATTTGGCAGTTTTCTGGAATCGTCTTTCCGCCTTTGCTCCATGGGGTGATATGGTCAGCCTGCATCTCTTCTAGTGCAAAATGCTTGCCGCATTTCGGACAAATACCCTTTTGCCGCTCGTAGGCAGTTCGTGCCATCTTGGGAGAAAATGCCCGTATGCTCAGGTGACGTTCATTACCGTCAAGTAGATATTCATAAATACCTTTTTGACTGGTCACATCTTCATCGTCAAGCAGCTCTACGATATGCGCTTCCAGCGTTTTCGGATCATACTTACCTGAGCCGTACTTGTTGTAATAAAGCCCCCAATCTAGCCCTTTCATCAGCTTGCTGCGATAGTTGGGAAAGGTAGCCTGCACCCAATTGATGACGGTCTGGAAATAGAGCCACAATTCATTGCAGTTGGTATCGTGCTGGTGACGCGCCATGTAATCTTCGATATCTATACCGTCACGGGCTGAAATCCATTTTAATGCTGTCTCTAGGTAATTCTGCCGGATAGCGGAACCACTTAGGTATCTGTCTGCAATCTGATAAGCAGGACAGCTGGTTTTGCTGAAATATTTCTTTGCTTCTGTCAACCATTCACCGGTATAAATCGCATTACGTAATTCTTGTGCCGTTAGTTGCTCGCCGGCGATATTGATGATTTTGAACCAATCCAGCTTTTCCTTATCCGTACCCTCGCAGATATAAATCATTAGAGAATAGTCAAGAATTTGGCTTTTCTCTGTTTCCGTTAGATTGAAAAAACCCCGGTGATTGATAGAAAAATCACCACTGATATATTGGCACAGGCTGATGGTTCGTTGCTGTCCGTCCAGCAGTTCATAATTGCCGTCTTCACTTTTTACCCAATACATTACATTGAGCGGGAAACCTTTTTGCACGGTGTTAATGACCTCATCCCGCTGCTTATCCTTGTAGATAAACTCACGCTGAAAAGCAGGACGGATATTCAGCTTGCCGTTATAACCGACAACGCCATTTTCAGCACTGTCTATGTAGCCGGCGACAACATCCCGGACGGGGATTTCGTGTAGCTTGATTTTCATCGCTGTTTACACCTGCTTTCTGCGAATTAATATACGGGGGTAAGTATTTTTGGGTTTCCCGTTTGATTGGATTATTACCGGGGTAGCGTTTAAGTCGCTATAGTTCGGATAATCTTCTTTGGTATAGACTTTTGACTTCAAGGCTGGGTCTCCGGCACCGCGCTTTGCCATACCAATAATTTCAAACTGATCAGGGTTGTATTTATTTAGAAACGTAATCGGCACGCCCATGATACCATTACACTTTACGTCTGATAAATAGGTGCTTATACTTCCGTTTGCCGCCAACAAGTGGCTGTGCAACACCGCTTGATTCATTCCATATCCCGTTTGAGAATCCCTTTCCTTCGCTTTCGGTTGCTCCGACAAGTTCGAACTGGTTAGGGTTGTATCTTCCAAGGAATGTGATTGGAACTCCCATGATACCGTTACAGCTTGCGTCTGATGACGATTCGGCTGTATAATCTGCGTCTGTCTGTCTGTCTGTCTGTCTGTCTGTCTGTCAAAGCGTAGGTGCTGTTTTCAGACTTGTCAAGCCCTTTTTGTGAATTTTTTAAATAAAATCGGCCTGTGCCACGCTTTCCATTTTCTAGCTCTATAGGTTCAGCAACTTCATAATCAGCCCCGACGATTTCAAATTGGTCAGGATTATGCTTGCCCATGTAGGTAATAGGAACGCCCATGTTTTCAAAATAATCGCATGGTATCTCAGCAGTCTTACTTACTTCAATTGCATCGTAGTTGTCATAGCGAGGATATTCGTCTGGGTTATAATGCTTATACAGGATCATATCTTCATGTCGCTTTTGTATATCAAGATTTGTGTACCAACAGATATTTCCCATGCTGCGCCATTTTTGACCGTGTTCATCTACCCAATACCGAGTTTCCCGCGGCTTGTAATCATCTGGGACTGTAAAAGCCATATCGCCTGCTTTGTAACCCAACCAGATCTTATTTTCCATGAAAAGTGGAAACACTTCTTTGTAAGTGATAGCATTTTGGTTGCCGATGACTATGAAATGCTTGTTATACTCGATTAACTGTGCAATATATTCCCTAAAAAGTGAAAACGGTGGGTTAGTGACTACGATATCGGCTTCTTTCAGCAGTTCAATGCATTCATCACTTCGAAAATCACCATCACCATTTAGCAAAGTTAATGTGTTTAGCCTATTCTTTAGCAGATATTCCACGTCCGCGAGATCAACTCGTCCGTCTTTGTTTTCGTCAGTGACTTCTGTGATTTCGATTTTATAGGGCTTCTTTTCGTTGTTTTCTTCGGCAATATCTCTAGCAGGGAAAAGCGATAACTGCCCATCTTTATCCACATAATAAGGCAATTCTGTTCCTGACACGGGCGATGATACATAGCAGGTGGCCATCAGCTTCTTCAGGCCCAACGCATTAAAATTCATGGCAAAGTATTTGAAAAAGTTGCTTTCAAATGGGTCATCGCAGTTGCAAAGAATTACTTTCCCCTTGAAGTGCTGCTTATAATGTTTAAGCTCATACTCAATATCGGACAGCTGCGTGTAAAATTCATCTTGCTTTGCTTTTGCAGCTTTATTCAATGCTTTGTTGCCCGCCATTATCTGCGCCGCCTTTCTCTCTTTCCTCTTCGCCCATAAATTTTCACTTTTTAGTATAACAAATAGCGGCGCGGGTTTCAATCAAATACACGGGCAGCGGATATCGTATCTCTCGTCCTTATCTTTGTTACACCCCTCTCGCCTCCATACCCCCCGCCTGAGAGCTCTTTCCTGACGGGGTACTCTTACCTGAAACGTTTCTCGTTGCTAAGGCCGGCTTACACCTCAATGTTCTCCCGCAATTTCTTTAGGATCATGTGATAGCGGCTTTGGAGGGTGGAAGGAGGCCTTTTGTAACCCGTCGCTTTAACCGGGTAAAAATTGCCTTTATAAAATCGGCTTTTATGATCGCCGCACGAAAAGACTGATTTCTGAATCCATATTGTAAAAATGTCCCTCGTCCAGTATGCATGGCGTAAAATTTTTGTAAGTTGAATAAAAAAATAAGAGCATCCCAATTT
>DXYB01000009.1 GCA_019416065.1 Acidaminococcus sp.
GTTTTGTGAAGGTAAACGTCCACAAGACCCCAACATTTATTATAGAACCAAAAAAAGACCATCATCTCATCAGAGACGATGGTCCGTGGTTCCACTCTGTTTTACCGACATCCAAAGGTCGGCCTTTTCGGCGTTAATAACGAACGCCGCCCCGAGGAAATCTACTCTTTTACATTTTGACTTCCCAGCTCCTGGAGGCATTCCCAGTGGTTCCGTCCGCCCGGATTTCACCCTTTCCAGGCTCTCTGTAGGATTTTCCCAAAGGTACTCTTTCCAGTTCTTTGCTTTTAAGCTTTATGAATATGTTGATATCCTACTATAGAAGGGGTAATTTGTCAAGAAAAAAATAAAAAATCTTGCAACCCACAAACGTAGATCGCAAGATTTTTATTATAGCTGAAATTATTTCAGTTCTACAGAAGCACCAGCTTCTTCCAATTTAGCTTTCATAGCTTCAGCATCAGCTTTGGACACATTCTCCTTAATAGTGTTAGGAGCAGCATCCACAGCAGCTTTTGCTTCTTTCAAGCCCAGGCCGGTCAGTTCACGAACCACTTTGATTACGTTGATCTTGCTGGCACCAGCTTCTTTCAGCACAACATCAAAATCGGTCTTTTCTTCTGCAGCAGCACCGCCAGCAGCAGGAGCAGCAGCGACAGCAACAGGAGCAGCTGCACTAACACCGAATTTATCTTCCATCGCTTTAACCAGTTCAGACAGTTCCAATACGGTCATATTTTCAATGGCTTCCAGGATTTGATCTTTATCCATTTTTCATTCCTCCACTTTGTAGATAGTCATAAATTAGGCTGATTGATAGCCCATTGATTCATGGATCTCGCCTTTATGCGGATTCTTTTTCTTTCTTTTCCCGTACCGCATCCACCACATAGACGAAGTTGCGGATAACGCCTTGCAGTACGTTGACGGCACCAGAAATCGGTGCTTGCATGCTGCCAACGAGTTTGGCCAGCAATTCTTCTCTGCTGGGCAGTTCGGCCAGCGCTTTAACTTCTTCAACGCTAATGACCTTGCCGCTCAAAACGCCGCATTTTAATTGTAAGGCTTCATGCTTCTTGCTGAACGTATTCAGGATTTTTGCAGGAGCTACAGGATCTTCCGGAGAAAATGCCACAGCGGTATTATGCTCCAGGTAGGCATCCAAGCCTTCCACTCCAGCTTCCTGAGCCGCGATACGCAGGAACGTATTTTTGGCAACCAGGTATTTAATCCCCGCTTCCCGCATTCTTTTTCTCAGATCTGTATCATCGGCAACGTTGAGGCCCGCATAGTTGACCAGTACCACGCCTTTGGAAGAACTGAGCAAATCCTTCAGTTCAGCGACTTTATTAGCCTTTTCAGGTCTAATATCATGCATCAGTGTACACCTCCTTGCCTTGTGAAATCTATAATCAACGAAAAGACCTCTCGGCAGCCAGCCGGAGGTCATATATATACTCGCTCCGACCTGGGCAGGTGAACAATCGTTAGGCTTACAGCGCCTGCTGTCTTGGGTCCGATGGTCATTTTCTATTTGATTATTTGTTGCTGTCAGCCTTCAGTACATCTACAGGAACACCAGGTCCCATAGTTGTGGACAAGGTAATGCTCTTAATGTACTGGCCTTTTGCACCGGAAGGTTTCACTCTGATCAGAGTAGAAATCAGGGAAATATAGTTATCCAGCAGCTTATCGGCATCAAAAGAAACCTTACCGATTGCGACCTGTACATTCCCGGCTTTATCAGTACGATATTCTACTTTACCGGCTTTAATTTCATTGACAGCACGGGTTACTTCCATGGTAACCGTTCCCACTTTCGGGTTAGGCATTAAGCCTTTGGGACCCAGGATACGGCCTAGCCGACCTACAACTCTCATCATATCAGGAGTTGCTACGCAGGCATCGAAATCGGTCCAACCGCCTTGAATCTTTGCAGCCAGTTCTTCGCCACCAACGAAATCTGCGCCAGCCTCTTCAGCTTCTTTTGCCTTAGGGCCATTGGCAAAGACCAAAACCGTCTTGGATTTACCAGTGCCATGGGGCAGAACCAGTGCGCCACGCACCTGCTGGTCAGCATACTTAGGGTCAACGCCCAAACGGACGGCAACTTCCACAGTGCTGTCGAATTTGGTTACAGAGGTCTGTTTAGCCAGATCCACTGCTTCTTTGGGGGAATACGCCTTGCCAGCTTCAATCAGTTTTTTGGCTTCAGCATACTTCTTTCCAAACTTTCTCATGTTTTTTCCTCCTTGTGGTAAAGCGGCTTTTACCTCCCACAATCGTTACAACTTAGTCTTCCACCACAATGCCCATACTACGGGCAGTGCCTTCTACCATACGCATGGCCGCTTCCACGGAACCAGCGTTTAGGTCTTGCATTTTGCTTTCGGCAATCTCCTTAACTTTGTCGCGTTTAATCGTAGCAACTTTCGTCTTGTTAGGCTCGCCAGAAGCCTTTTCAACCCCTGCTGCCTTTTTCAGCAGAACAGCTGCAGGCGGAGTCTTGGTGACAAAAGTAAAGGAACGGTCTTCAAATACAGTGATTTCAACGGGAATGATCAAACCGGCTTGTTTAGCGGTTCTTTCGTTGAAGTCCTTTACGAAGGCCATAATGTTAATCCCTGCCTGACCAAGGGCCGGTCCTACAGGAGGTGCCGGAGTTGCCTTGCCAGCAGGAACCTGCAATTTTACCATCTTAATGACTTTCTTAGGCATAATGTTTACACCTCCTCACTTATTCAATAGCTTCCACTTGGGTAAATTTTACTTCAATCGGAGTTTCCCGGCCAAACATTTCGATCATGACTTTGACCTTCTGCTGCTCGTCGTTAATCTCCGCTACCGTCCCAACCATATTGGTAAAGCCCGGGGCTTTTATGCGAACGGTATCATGTAAATCCACGGGGCACGGAATCCGGACCACAGGGGTTTCTTTGCCGGCCGCCTGGCCAGTTGTTCCATCTTCCGATGGCTGTGCACCCAGGATACGTTCTACTTCGCGTTCCGATAAGGGAATAGGTTTTGTACCGGTACCTACAAACCCAGTAACACCGGGCGTATTACGAACAGCGTACCAAGTACGGTCATCCACGATCATTTCAATGAGCACATAACCCGGAAAAACTTTCCGTGGAACAATCTTTTGCTTATCATCCTTGGTGTCTACTTCATTCTGCATGGGAACAAGTACGCGAAAGATTTGGTCTTCCATCCCCAAGGAATGAATTTTGCTTTCCAGATTCATTTTAACCTTATTCTCATATCCAGAATAAGTATGAATCACATACCAGTGCTTTTGACCTTCCATGCTCACTGCACTCCCATCACGAAACGAAACAGCACGGACAAGATAGCATCAACGGCCCAGATCAGGAGAGCCGAAAACAGGCTGGAGGTGATCACAATAACCGTATAGCTCACCAACGTCCGTTTTTCAGGCCAAATGACCTTTTTCATCTCTGCTTTCGCATCTCGAAGAAACCCACTGATGCCAGCAGAATTCTTACTATCCGGGATTATTTGTGATGATGCCATAGTCACGTCCTACCTTATTTTGTTTCTTTATGTAATGTATGTTTCTTGCAGAACGGGCAATACTTTTTAATTTCAATCCGTTCCGTGTCGTTCTTTCTATTTTTCGTAGTCTGGTAATTCCGCTGTTTGCATTCGGTGCAAGCCAGGGTAATCCCAATACGGTTTCCAGCTGCCATCTTGTAACACCTCACTCACTTTAAACTTTCCCAAAAGCCGCCTATAAAGGGTATCATAGAACTGTCAAGATGTCAACAAAAAACTGAGGCCGATAACAGATCGGCCCCAAGGTACATCTTGTTGTTCAGTGCTTAGCCTTCGATTTCGGTTACCACGCCAGCGCCTACCGTATGGCCGCCTTCGCGGATAGCAAACCGCAGACCTTTTTCAATAGCGATCGGGGTGATCAGTTCCACGTCCATCACTACGTTATCCCCAGGCATAACCATTTCGGTTCCTTCCGGCAATTTCGCGACCCCAGTCACGTCCGTGGTACGGAAGTAGAACTGTGGACGATACCCGTTAAAGAACGGAGTATGACGGCCGCCTTCTTCTTTGGTCAGTACGTATACCTGCCCCTTGAAGGTGGTATGGGGATGAATGCTACCAGGTTTTGCCAGCACTTGCCCTCTTTCAATTTCATTCCGTTCAATACCACGCAGCAGGCAGCCAATGTTGTCACCAGCTTCTGCCTGATCCAGGGTCTTACGGAACATTTCCAGACCTGTGGCTACGGACTGTCTCTTTTCTTCCGTCAGGCCTACGATTTCTACCGTATCCCCAACTTTAACAGTACCACGTTCTACACGCCCCGTGGCTACGGTGCCACGTCCAGTAATAGTGAATACGTCTTCTACCGGCATCAGGAACGGTTTAGCCAGATCGTGTTCCGGGGTAGGAATGTATTCATCAACGGCTTCCATCAGCTTCAACACGTTTTTCTTCTGTTCTTCGTCGCCTTCCAGGGCTTTCAGCGCAGAACCAACTACGATGGGTACGTCATCCCCAGGATAGCCGTATTGGCTCAAGAGTTCCCGTACTTCCATTTCCACCAGTTCAATCAATTCAGGATCGTCCACTTGGTCGGATTTATTCAGGAACACTACGATAGCAGGCACACCTACCTGGCGAGCCAAAAGAATATGTTCCCGGGTCTGCGGCATAGGGCCATCAGCAGCGGACACAACCAGAATAGCACCATCCATCTGAGCAGCACCGGTAATCATGTTCTTTACATAGTCAGCGTGCCCCGGGCAGTCTACGTGTGCGTAGTGCCGTTTCGGAGTTTCATATTCTACGTGGGCAGTATTGATGGTGATCCCACGTTCTCTTTCTTCCGGAGCCTTATCAATATCGGCATAGGCTTCGAAAGTTGCCTTGCAGCCCGGGGTCTCGGACAGAACCTTGGTAATGGCTGCTGTCAGCGTGGTCTTGCCGTGGTCAACGTGACCGATGGTCCCAATGTTCACATGGGGTTTTGTTCTTTCAAATTTCTCTTTTGCCATTCAAATACCTCCCAACATATTCCTATACTTTTCCCAGATTTTAAAATAGCCCCGTAACGGGGCTGGAGAAACAAAATGGTAGCGGCGCACGGATTTGAACCGCGGACAGGCCGGGTATGAACCGACTGCTCTAGCCAACTGAGCTACGCCGCCATAAAATGGAGCTGATGACCAGAATCGGACTGGTGACCTTATCCTTACCAAGGATACGCTCTACCAACTGAGCTACATCAGCATGTGGTTGCGGGGGCTGGACTTGAACCAACGACCTTCGGGTTATGAGCCCGACGAGCTACCAACTGCTCCACCCCGCGGTTATGGTGGAGAGAGAAGGATTCGAACCTTCGAAGCCAGAGGCGGCAGATTTACAGTCTGCTCCCTTTAACCACTCGGGAATCTCTCCACATTTGTCATTACAGAACATGGAGCTGGCAAAAGGAATTGAACCCTCAACCTACTGATTACAAGTCAGTTGCTCTACCATTTGAGCTATGCCAGCACTATTCGTTCATAACAAAAGTAATTATATAGGATATCCAAGGATCTGTCAACAAGTTTTTCTTCAAACTGTAAAAGACGTTGCACTCTTTTTAAAGGTAGAAGAACCACACTGTAACCACTGCCAAAAAGATCCGGTACACACCAAAAGACGTCAATGTGGAGCGCTGCAAAAACTTCATAAACCAGACGATGGACAAATATCCCACAATAAATGCCGTAACAAAGCCGATAGCCAGTACCATCAGATCATTACCAGACAATGCCCCAAGATTTTTCACCAGTTCATACAGACAGGCTGCCACCATAATGGGTAGTGCCATAATAAAAGTAAAATCGGCCCCGGCTTTTCGGTTTACGCCTACTAAAAGAGCGCCGCCCATAGTGGAACCACTGCGGGAAAACCCTGGCCACAGAGAAAGGAACTGGAAAAAGCCAATATAAAGCGCTTGTTTTAGACTAATATGATCCACATCCTGGACCAATTCCTTTTCATGGCCTTTGATTCTGTACTCCGCTACGATCATAAGAAAAGCCCCTAGTACCAACCCCACGGCCACTGTTGCAGGAGAAAATAGGTACTTTTGGATGAATTTATGAACCAAAAGAGCAAACGCCATCGTCGGGACACATCCTGCTGCCACATGAAAGCCGGTCAATCCATGTCCCAATTGCCACCCTTCTTTCGTAAAGAAGCGGGCGAACCGGGTTTTGTACAGCACCAGAACTGCCAAAATTGCACCCAGCTGGATGACCACCTCAAAAATTTTTGCTAATTCGCCCTGAAACCCGATTAAATGCCCTACGATGATCATATGTCCGGTAGAAGAGACCGGTAAAAATTCCGTTAGCCCTTCCACAATACCTAGCAGCACCGCAATGAGATTTTCGCTCACTATGCTCCCTCCTTCATTTTCTGCAATACAAATGTTTCAATCTTCTCTTTATACAGCCAGACCATTATATGGTATTCTGTGCGAAAAAAAAGGAAAATCATAAAATCTTCCCATTTGGTAATGGAAATTTATGATTTCCTTTATAAATGCGGTATTAGCTTATACGGTTTCATCCCCGAAAGAAACACCCATATTTCGGGCTGCACGGATAATATCGGAATCCACCGGTACCTTATGTGGTTCGGATGCCGCCTTTTCAATCGGTACCCGGACAATTTGGTTAGCCTGAAGTGCTATCATTACGTTTACTTCTCCAGCCATGACCGCTTCCACAGCCGCTTCTCCGTAACGAGTAGAAAGTACCCGGTCAAAGGCACTGGGCGTACCGCCTCTCTGGACATAGCCCAACACAGTGCAACGGGATTCAATTCCCGTTTTGGCTTCAATTTCCCGGGACAATTTCTCTCCGGCGCCGCCTAAACGAATGGCATCGAAACTGCCCTTTACAATTCTAGCCACGCTCAGTTTCCCACCCACCGGAATGGCACCTTCCGCAATGGTAATAATAGAAAATTTCTTGCCTTTTGCCCTGCGGTCTTCAATCTTGCGAATCACCGCATCAAGCTGATAAGGAATTTCCGGAATTAAAATGACATCAGCGCCGCCAGCGATTCCGGAATGCAACGCAATCCACCCGGCATAGCGCCCCATGACTTCCAAAATCATGACGCGGTGGTGGGATTCTGCCGTGGTATGCAGACGGTCCAAGGCATCTGTCGCAACCGCCATAGCCGTGTCAAAGCCAAAGGTGCGTTCTGTACATGGCAGATCGTTATCAATGGTTTTAGGAACGCCCACTACATCCACGCCACAAAAGCGGTGGAGATCATAGGCAATCTTCAAACTGCCATCACCGCCGATAACAATCAACGTTTCAATCTGGTGCTCTTTTAGCGTCCGGACCACCACGTCCCGTTTATCTTCATAGATCACGTTCCCGTCCTGGTCTTCCCCCACTTCAAACCGAAACGGGTTATCACGATTGTTGGTTCCTAAAATAGTACCGCCCCGTGGTAAAATGCCCGACACGTCCTCATAGCCCATTAACTTCATGTCATCTTCCACCAGGCCATGGAAACCGTTTCTGACGCCATAAATCGCATAACCTCGGCGGAGCGCCGTTTTCACCACAGCCCGAATGACTGCATTCAAGCCGGGGCAGTCCCCCCCGCCGGTCAGGACTGCCAACGTGCCTTTTTTCTCATTCACCATTACTGCCTCTTATTCAATATTCCAAATCGTATACTCTGCTGCTGCCATACGGATGGATTCAGTACCATCGAACTTATCATAGCACAACAAGCCGTCGCTCACATATCCGGGCCAAGCCAATACAACGGTATAAACCTTACCCAGTGCGTCAATCACGGCTTTAGGATCAATGTTGAATACAGGCACGAACAAAGTCTGTACCCGGTCCAGCATGATCACATCCCCTTTATGCCCGGACAGTCCTTCTACAAATAATTCCGGTGCCTTTGCTTTTCTTTCGCTAGGCAGAAGCCGTAGAAATTCTTCTGTAATCAGCAGACGGGCATCTATATAGTCCCAGCCCTGGTTTTCTGCTGCTTCCCGGAGTAGTTTGCTTTTTCCACTGCCAGGTTTTCCCGTAACTACCAGAACTTTCTCCTCTTTAGCTCCTACCGCTTCTACCTGCTTCATAAATTCGTCCAATTGACTCATCTCTATCGCCCTCCTGCTCCTATCAGATTGATCGAACCTGTTTGGATATTACTTTATTTCGTGCTCTTGCAGGTAAATTCCTGCAAACTTTCTTTTTTTCTTTCAAAGAGAAAATAGTACCCAATGAATTGTTACAAAATAAGCAGTATATTGCAAAACTTTGTCACGCCGTTTTTATCCATCTTTGGCGGCCATCAGCAAAAGGCCCTTGTTCAACGTGGGAAGATCTAGCTCCTGAGAGCGACTGGCCAGAAACTTTTCTAATTTCCGTTTAACCCGTTGCAGTGCATTATCAATGGATTTACTACTGCGACCTAGTGCGTTAGAAATTTCCAGATATGATTTGCCTTCCAGATAGTTACGCAATACATCCCATTCCAGGGGGCTTAGCATGGCGCTGACATTTTTTTCGATTTCCGTAAACGCCTCCTGATCTATCAACAGGTCTTCCGGATTAATACCCCCGCCCCCCAGCATGTCTAACAGCGTACGCTCCTTACCATCCTCAAATACCGGTTTATCCAAAGACACGTAGCCATTTAAGGGTTTATGCTTTTGCCGGGTAGCGCTTTTGATTGCGGAGATAATCTGCCGGTTGACACACAGTTCGGCAAAAACCTTAAAGGAGGCCTCCTTGTCAGAACGGTAATCCCGGATAGCCTTAAACAGGCCAATCATTCCCTCCTGGATGATATCTTCCCGCTCTGCTCCAATTAAGAAATAACAACTGGCTTTCATCTTTACGAATTTCTTATATTTCTCTAGCAGATACTCCTGAGCCCTGCTGTCATTATTTTTACGGATTTCCTCAATCAATGCCTCATCAGGCAAGGTGGCGTATCTGTCATGTTCCGTTTGGGTTGCGGTCACAGCCGTCACCTCCTGCCATCATGAATTTATCGATTCTTTTGAAGACGTTGCCGCACAATATCATAGAGCAGAATTCCTCCTGCCACAGAGGCGTTCAGACTTTGTACTTGCCCCAGCATGGGAATCCGCACGAGAAAATCACAGTTTTCCTTAACCAATCTCCCCAATCCCTTGCCTTCGGCTCCCACCACCAATACCAAGGGGCCGGAAAGATCCGCATCAAAATATAAGTCGTGCCCGTCCATATCGGCTCCTACAACCCAAAATCCCCGTTTTTTCAATTCCTGAAGCGTACGGGAAATATTGCCGATCTGGATGATAGGTACATGCTCCACGGCGCCAGCAGAAATTTTTGCCACCACGCTGTTTACCGGACAGCTGCGCCGGGAAGGCAGCAGCACGCCATGTACGCCAGCAGCATTGGCCGTTCGTAAGAGCGCCCCCACATTTTGTGGATCCTGCAATTCATCCAGCAGCAATAAAAACGGCGTAGCACCGGCTATTTCTACGCGGGAGAGCACACTGTCCAAATTCTGAAAGGCGAACGCCTCCCCCTCTACGGCGACGCCTTGATGGCGCACGTCTGGGGAAAGATTGTCCAGAATTTCCTTCGTAACATAGGTTACGGGAACATGGCTTTGTTCTGCCAAAGCGATAATCTCTGCCAGGCTCTCTCCGTGAGCTGCTTTTTGCACCCATAGCTGTCGCAACCTGCGAGAGCTTCTAAACGCTTCTCGCACTGCATTGCGGCCCACAATCCAGTGGTGCTTCTTTTCGTCCGATATAGAGAAGGTGTTGCCTGTGGTAGCAACACCCTTTTCCTTTTTTACGGAGTTATTCCCCTTTGCTGACTTTTTCTGCGAATTCATAGCCAAAATTTTCTGCCGCCTTGATTTCTTCCGGTAAGGGACGCCATTTCACAGTATATCCGGGCAACAGATCCATGCCGGCTTCCTGGATCATCGCTTCAATTGCTTTTTCGGCACCGCCGTTCCATCCATAGGTGCCAAAAGCCGCAGCTTTTTTCCCCGTAGGTTTTAGGCCTTTCAAATAGGTCAAAAATCCCCCAATGGTAGGCATCATGCCAGAATTCTGGGTAGGAGATCCAATCAAAACTGCCTTAGCCGTCAAAATATCACTCAGGATATTGGCCTCCTGGGTAGCATTATACCGATATAGTTTTACGCGCATACCCTGTGCCGTAATGCCTTGCACAATAGCGCGTGCCATAGTCTGTGTGCCGCCCCACATGGTATCAAATACCACGATAATCCGGTTCAGCACTTCCCCTTTACCCCAGGAATCATACTTATCCAGGATATCTTTCACATGACTGCGCCAGATGCAGCCATGCCCGGGAGCAATCATCTTGGGTGCCAGTGCCCGAACCGTATTGACGGTTTTCGGAACCAGCTTCCGATAGGGAAGTAAAATATTGGCAAAGTACCGCTGCGCTTCAAAATACATATCTTCCACATCGGTTTCATCATCAAACAATTTGCTGCAGCATAAATGTTGCCCAAAGGCGTCACTGGAAAATAAAATTCCCTCTTCCGGGCAAAAGGTTACCATGGAATCCGGCCAGTGCAGCATAGGGACAGGCTGAAAAGCCAGTGTCCGTTTCCCTAAAGAAAGCGTATCCCCTGCCTTTACTACCTTCAAGTTGAACACATCGCCATAATGTTCCTTGATTTCATTAGCGCCCTGTGCCGTAATAAAGAACGTAGCATTGGGGCAAGCCTTGGCCAGTGCCGGCAAACTCCCTGAATGATCCGGTTCTACGTGATTAACAATAATGTATTCAATTTTTGCGGAATCAACAATATTACGGATATTCCAAAGTTGTTCCTCCGTAAAAGGAGCCTTCACCCCATCAATCAGCGTGACTTTTTCATCCAGGATCAAGTAGGAATTATACGTAATCCCCCGAGGGGTACTAAAACCGTGAAAAATTTCCTGCGTCCAGTCCCGAATCCCGACTTCAAATATATCATCCACAACTGTTCTAGGTTTCATTGCCATACTCCTTTCAGTTACAGTTTAATAGCACCTTTATTATACTATTTTCTCCCATTCTTGACAATTATACAGACAAGTAAAAAAGGGTACGCTGGGCACCCTTTTTACGCACTATTTTTTATTTGCTTGTTCCATTCGATATTGTTGATAGCGCTTGGTTTCCGCCACTACCACACCGGATAATCCCAAAAGGGCAATCAAGTTTGGAATGGCCATCAGCCCGTTCACAATATCCGCTAAAATCCAGATGGCTTCCAGTTTCAAGAAAGCGCCGCAAGCGACCAGAATAATGAATCCAATCCGGTACGGTTTAATGCCCTTGGTTCCTACTAAGTATTCAATGCAACGTTCTCCATAATAATTCCATCCCAAAATAGTGGTAAAGGCAAACAGCACCAGCCCCACCATGAGCACATAACCGCCAAAACTTGGATAAGCCTGCAGGAATGCGGCATTAGTCAATGCCGCACCATTTAAGTCAGTTTTCCAAAGCCCGCTGATAGTAACCACCAGGCCCGTCATGGTACAGATAATAATGGTATCAATAAAGGTTCCTGTCATAGAAACCAAACCTTGTTCAGAAGGCCATTTTGTTTTTGCCGCAGCAGCGACAATGGGTGCGCTCCCAAGGCCTGACTCATTGGAAAACACCCCACGGGCTACACCACTCCGCATGGCTAACAGGACGCTGGCACCCAAGAACCCACCGATTGCAGCGGTAGGCTGAAAAGCATCCCGGAAAATTTCTGTAACGGCAGCAGGCACTTTATCCCAAAAAACCACCAGAAAGCCAAAGGTGGACAAAAGGTAAATTACAGCCATCGCCGGTACAATTCGAGAAGCAGCTTTGGCGATGCTTTGCAGTCCACCCAAAGTAACCGCTGCTACCACAGCCGTCAAAGCTACAGCCGTATAAATAATAGGAATTCCTGCATTTAATTGGGTGATTTCCACGATGGAATTAACCTGGGCAAATGTGCCAATGCCAAAATAGGCGCATAACACGCCAAAAATAGAGAACAAAACGGCCAAGGGCTTATATTGTTTACCCAGTCCATTTTCGATGTAGTACATAGGACCACCAGAAATCTGCCCGTTTGCATCCACGGTGCGATACTTCACCGCCAGACAGCCTTCGGCATATTTGGTTGCCATTCCGAAAAATGCGGCGATCCACATCCAGAAAATGGCCCCGGGTCCTCCGGCTTTTACGGCGGTTGCTACCCCTACGATATTGCCAGTTCCTACCGTAGCAGCAAGCGCCGTACACAGGGCCTTAAAAGAATCTATGTCCCCTTCCCCCTGATTTTCCGCTTTAAAGATCAGCTTTAGCGCCCGTGGCAGGCGTGCCACCTGCAAAAAGCCCAAGCGCAGGGACAAAAACACCCCCGTCCCCACTAGCAGCACCAATAAGGGTGGTCCCCAGACAAAGCTGTCAATCTCGTTTAGTAGTGCAATACTCATAATACTCCCCTCTCTTTGTCTTCCTCTTTATCACCATTTGCCCTCAAGCTTGCCTGATGGGTCTGTCTATCTAACAGTAATATTTGTGGATGATATCGTTTTAACGTACTCCGGTGTCCTACACTGACCACCGTCGTTTGCTGCATTTCTTCTGTCAGCAGTTGATACAATGCCGCTTCCGTAGATTCATCCAGCGCCGACGTGGATTCATCCATAAACAACCATTCCGGCTGCATCAAGTAGGCCCTGGCAAAAGCCAGACGCTGCTGTTCCCCAATAGAGAACACATGGGACCAATCTCCCTCTTCATGTAAATATCCTCCCAGATATCCCACTTTGCATTTATCCAAGGCTTCTTGGAGCGTGACGTCCGTAAATTCTTTTTTACCAGGATACAGGAGCGCATCCCGCAAGGTACCCAGCGGCAAATAGGGTCGCTGGGGAATAAACAAGATACGCTCTTGCGCCGGCAGGGCAAGACGTCCTTTGGTAAAGGGCCATATGCCCGCCAAGGCACGGAGCAACGTACTTTTACCGCTGCCGCTGCTACCTTTGATTAATACATTTTGTCCTTTGGTAAATACAAAATCCATAGGCTGCAACAGAACATTTCCGCTAGGCAAATCCACTTCCAAATTTTGCAAATGCACATTCCCATCCTGGCTTTGCTCGCGCTGCAAGTGACTTTGGGAATGGGTCATGCGCATCGCTGCCATATCTTCTTCAAAACCGGTAAGACGGGTAACAACAGCCTGCCACTCAGCCAAGGAAGTGTACATATCCACAAAATAAGAAAGAGAATCCTGTACTCGGCCAAAGGCTGTAGCCACCTGCATCAAGCCCCCCAGTGTCAGTTCCCGGTTCAAAAAGCGGGGAATGGCCACCACAAAGGGAAAGATAATTGCGATCTGAGAATACCCGGAATTAAGCCACACCAATTGTTTTTGTTTTTGCACGATGGCCCAGAAATTTTTTAACAGCAGGGCAAAGCGTTTTTTGAACACTTGCCCTTCCACCTTTTCTCCGTCATAAAAGGCCACACTCTCCGCATTTTCCCGCATGCGCATCATGCTGAAACGAAAATCTGCCTCCCGGCGCTGCTGGAGAAAATTAAGGCCGACCAGTTTATGCCCGACCCAATGGGTCAAATAGGTTCCAAGGACGGCATAAGCCACGGCCACCCACACCATATAGCCGGGGATATAGAAGGAGCGCCCAAAAAGCTGTACGGAAAAAGCGCCGGACAGCTGCCACAGGATTACTACAAAAGAAACCAGTGTGCACAGCGCTTTAACAATCCCAATGAAAAAACCAAGGGTCTGTGTCACAAATAAATTAACGTCTTCACTAATCCGCTGGTCCGGGTTATCCATTTCTTTTCCGAACATTTCCAGTCGGTAGTAAATTTTCCCTGTCAGCCACCGGTCAATGTATTGGTTGGTCAGCCATTTCCGCCAATGAAGCAATAACACCTGCTGGAGATAATAGGCATACACTGCCAGTACAATATACGCAAAAGCAAGGCCTGTAAACCGCCAAAGCTGATGAAAAATTTCCTCAGTCTGGTAATTCTGTAGCGCGGTATAAAAAGCATTGTTCCACTGGTTCAGAAGTACCAACATAAACACAACTGCCAATGTGAGTGCCAGGATAGCCGCTAGCAGCAGATACGCTTTTTTCTTTTCCTCACTCTGCCAATAGCTTTTTGTCAGTCGCCACACTTGGCAGAGCAATTTTTTTGTACCATTTGTTCGTAACACGTATGATCCTCCTTACAATATTAGGAGTGAAATCTATTATAACGGTTTCTTTTGGAAATTGCAAAGAATTTCTGAATAAAATCTTTGAATTTCACAAAATAATTCGGGATAAAAAAGGAGTGTTGCTTGGCGCAGCACTCCTCTTGTAAAAACGTTCTATACACTTAGTTTGTATCTTTAGGAATCGGATCATCCACATCTCCCAGCGGTGTTTTGGGATGAAAGACTTTTTCAATGGTCAGGAACAATACTGGCACAAGGAAAATGCTCAGGCAAGTGGATGCCGTCATCCCACCGATAATGGCTGTCCCGATAGAAGTCCGGCTGCCGGCGCCAGCACCGCTGGCCCACGCCAGAGGGATAGCACCCACAATGGTGGAAATAGCCGTCATCAGGATAGGACGCAGACGAACATGTACGGTATCTACCAGTGCAGGAAGTACCGCCCAGCCATCATCCACACGATCCTTCGCATATTCCACAATCAAAATAGCGTTTTTGGCCGACAAGCCGATGAGCACGATCATTCCGATCTGCATGTAGATATCACTGGTCAGTCCCCGAAGGTACTGAAATCCTACGGCGCCCATCACCGCGCAAGGTACGGAGAAGATAATGCCCAGTGGCAAGCTCCAGCTCTCATACAGAGCAGACAGGCACAAGTACACAAATACCAGGGATATTCCAAACATAATCACAGCCGAGTTACCCGCGGATTTTTCATCCCGGCTCTGGTCCACCCATTCATAGGTGTAACCGGTAGGCAATTGGGTATTGAGTACATTTTCCACAGCCGTGATGGCTTGCCCTGTAGAATAGCCAGTTGCCGGGGATCCTGCAAATTTTGCTCCCCTTGCCGCATTAAACCGGGTAATCGTAGCCGGTGCCTGCATTTCCTGGCTGGTCACTAGTGCACTTAAGGGAATCAGATTGCCATCGGTACTGGAAACATACATGTTTCCGAAGTTTTTCACATCTCCACGGTATTGCGGCTCTGCCTGAATAACAACTTTCCAGGTCTGGTTCAGTAGGTTGAAGTCATTGACTTCGCTACCGCCTAAGAAGGTTTGTAACGCCGTAAACACATTGGCGACCGGTACATTCAAGCTTTCAGCCTTGGCACGGTCCACGGTAAATTGCAGCGCCGGCGTATTATCACTAAACGTGGTATACATATTGCTGACTTCTGGCAACTGATTCAGTTCCATCATCACTTTCTGCATATCGCTGGCCATCACGCTAACATCGTGTCCCGTGTTGTCCATGATATAAAGAGAAAGGTTACCGGTATTGCTCATGCCCGGCAGTACAGCAGCATTAAAAGCCCGCACGGTACCTTCCGGGGTTTTGGCGCCAATGGCGTTTAACTTATCCAAAATGGAATAAACCGACTGATCACTACTGGTACGGTTTTCCACATCATCCAATTTGACACCCA
The DNA here is from genome assembly GCA_019416065.1 of Acidaminococcus sp. GTDB lineage: Bacteria > Bacillota > Negativicutes > Acidaminococcales > Acidaminococcaceae > Acidaminococcus. The sequence continues at coordinate 15,728 of DXYB01000009.1, forward strand.
TCAGGGCCCCATTGGATTTCATAGCTTCTGCCAACACGTCAAAACCTACCACCTGGAAAACTCTTGCTACGCCAGGGATATCTTTGATCTGTTTATACAAATCATTGGTCACCCTGACAGTTCGGTTGGTAGAGGCCGCTTCCGGTAATTGGACGGCCATCAAAGCAAAGTTCTGGTCCTCATCCGGCACGAACCCGGTAGGAATCAATTTAAAGAAGCCGCCGATCAAAACCAAAATAACCAAAAGTCCGCACAAGCCTACACGGAAATGCCGTAATAACTTTTTTACAAGTCCTACATAGCTACCTGTTGTCCGTTCCAGCCAGCGGTTAAAGTAACCAAAGACTTTTCCAATAATCCCGCTCGCTGGTTTCTTCGGTTTAATCACAGCTGCGCACACGGCCGGAGAAAGCGTCATAGCAACCACGGCCGAGATAGATAGCGCCACCACAATACTCAGGGCAAACTGTTTGTACAGTACGCCCGTTGTCCCGCTAAGGAAGGCCACCGGAAGAAATACGGCCAAAAGCACAAAGGCTGTGGCAACAATAGCTCCGGATACTTCCCGCATAGCAGTATAAGTCGCCTCTTTGGGGCTCATGCCCAGTTCATCCACGTTGTGTTCCACGGCTTCCACCACAACGATGGCATCATCTACTACCATTCCAATGGCCAGCACCAGTGCAAACAAGGTCAGCGTGTTGATGGTGAAATCAAAAATGTAGAACGAGGTAAACGTACCCATTAGGGATACTGGTATGGCTAGTGTTGGCACCAGTGTTGCCCGCCAGCTTTGCAGGAATACCCAGGTAATCAGGATAACCAGCAACAAAGTTTCAAACAGTGTCACAACAATTTCGCCCATGGAAGAGCGAATAATATCGGTGTTATCCTGCATGACGGTCAGTTTCATATCCGGTGGGAAGTTCTTTTCCGCTGCGGACAAAACCTCTTTAATCCCTGCCACAGAATCCAGTGCGTTGGCGTCAGCATTTAAGCTGATGGCATAGTTCATGGCATTCTGCCCGTCCATCTTACTAACCACGGTGTCGGAACGAGCCCCGAATTCTACCCGGGCCACATCCCCCACTTTTAACAAGTTACCATCTTTATTTTTGATGACAATATTTTTAAATTCGTCAATATCGGTCAAGCGGCCTTTTACGCGTGCAGAATACTCAAATTCCTGATCTGGGCCATTGGGTCTGGCACCGATAGAGCCTACCGGAGCCTGTACGTTCTGGCTAGTAATGGCACTTTGCACATCGGAAGCGGTAACTCCCAGTTGTGCCATTTTCATCGGATCAAGCCAAATCCGCAGGGCCAATTCCGGACCATATTCAGAAACAGTAGAAACTCCTTTTACCCGTTTTAATGCATCCACGAAAGACGTGGTGCCGTAGGTTTTTAGGAACATGGTGTCATACGTACCCTTGGGGGACGTTAACGCCAGATACATAATCGTTTCTGCAGACCGTTTGGTGGTTGTTACGCCGTAGGTACTTACATCACTGGGTAAAGAAGCATTGGCCTGCGCCACCCGGTTCTGTACCATAACGGAGTCCATATCCGGGTCCGTTCCCAGTTCAAACTGTACTTCCAGGTTGTAGTTTCCCTGGTTATCGCTGGTGGATGTCATGTCCACCATGTTATCCACGCCGTTTACTTTTTTTTCAATAGCCTGGGCAACACTCTGCTCAATAACTTCCGCATTGGCGCCCACGTAGTTGGTGGACACCTCAATACGGGGTTTTGCAATTTCCGGGTACTGGGCAATGGGAAGTGTGTATGCCGCAATAGCCCCTACCAGAAAGATAATTAATGAAATAACGCAGGCGAATACAGGGTGATCTATAAAATACTTTGCCACTTACTCACCCCTCCTTATTTCCCGCTATTGTCAGAGGTACCCGTTGCTGTATCCGTGGTATCCAGATCGGCTTCTGTCATAGTGGTAGCAGTGACTTTTGTTCCTTCCTGCAGTTTCTGGACACCTTCCACCACAACCGTTTCAGAACCATCTAGGCCGCTCTTAACCAGCCACAATTTGCCAATCCGAGGTCCCAATACGACTTCCTTCATGCTAACTTTTCCATCGTCTCCGATAACATAAACAAAGTGCTTATACATAACATCGGTTACAGCCCGTTGCGGAATCAAAATAGCGTCCTTCACCGTAGATCCTACCAATGAAATATTAGCAAACATTCCTGGCAGTAATACGCCGTTGGGATTAGCAAAATCCGCCTTTAAGGTTAGGGTTCCCGTGGTATCGCTGACACCCCGGTCCACCTGTGTCACCGTGCCTTGTTCAGGATAGGTAGACCCATCACTTAATTTCAACGTGACGTCCTGCAACCGGGTACCATTTCCTGTATTGCCTCCCATCATATCCAGATAATCACTTTCTGAAACAGAAAACCGGACACGCATAGGGTTGCTGGCGCTGATGCTCGTTAAGGTGGTGGAGTTGGCCGTTACAAAAGCTCCTTCTGCCAGGGTATTGGTATCAATTTTTCCAGTGAAAGGGGCCACAATCTGTGTATCGCTCACATCCACTTGGGAAGCCGCCAAAAGAGCCTGTTGTGCATCCACCGCAGCCTGTGCTTGTGCCAATTGGGTATTGTACTGGTCGGCTGTCTGCTTGCTGACCGCTCCCTGTTCGTACAAAGTCTGGTAACGGGAGGCATCCCGCTGAGCGTTAGCCAATGTCGCCTGGGCATTTGCTAAATTTGCCTGGGCATTTAATACCGAAGTCTGATAGCTACGCGGGTCAATCACATAGAGCAACTGTCCGGCCTGTACCGTATCCCCGCCATTAACCAGTTTTTGCACAATCGTACCGGTCACTTTGCTTTTGAGTTCCACATCATTCGCGGCCTCCACGAACCCAGTGTATTCATAGGTAATGGGAGTATCCCGTTTGATGACTTTCATGGACTTAACCGCCACGTCCCCTCCTGTGGTGGCCGACTGTTTGCCGCAGCCCGCAAGGCCCACCAGCAAGAGGAGCGCCATCCCGATGGATAACATTTTTTTCTTTCCTTGCATGGACAATCCTCCTAAATATGCCCTACCGGGCATGCTTTGCTTTAAGAAACACAATTGCATCGCATTTCCCAAAAAATTATAAAAAACCTTGTATATTATAGCCTATGAAAAATCTAGTTTCAATCTTCTGTTTCAGCTGTTTTTGCTTCTTTATCTTTTGTTTTCACGTTTTTATTCTTTGATTCTTCGTTTGACTGGTCGGTCAAAAATTCTTCTCCTGGCACATTTTTCACAAGGAAAGGTACTACCTTTTCCCAATCCAGGTCATATTCTTTCCTGTCCCCATAAAGTAGACCTATAACATTGCCATCCAGATAATAATCTGTCACGTTTTTCTCGTTTACAGGCACAGTCTTTTCTTCTTTACCGACCATCTTCCAGAATTTTCCCCAAGGCCGGATCATATCCCGCAAGGTAACCATTTCCCCGGTTCCTAGGTCAAAGTTAAAGCACTTGGCAACAGCTTCGCTATTATTTTTATCGTTAAAAAGGCCCAGCATCATAATGCTGGCATAATGCGTTCCAGAATATTTCACATCATACGTAAGATTGAGCTGCGTACCCAAGCTTACTTTTTGTAAATTCTGTCGGACAAAATCTTCCAACACGTGATTAATTTTCCACGCAATGCGCCCGTCCAGTTTCTGGAAATGCGGATATTCAATGCCACCTACACCAGCAGCCACTTTTAATTTTGCGATTTCATACCCCCCATCCCCTTTAACCAGATCGGTATTCTGATACGTAGGCCGGCTATAGAGTTCTGCGGCAAAATGTACTTCTCTGGGCTGCCATTGTCCTGCTCGATAGTCCCATACCGTACGGACTATGCCAAGGGGCGTCGTATTGGGAGCGCCCAGAACAGGCTGTAGCGTTACCACTTCATCCACGCCATTTCCATCCACATCCAGCGTGCTCAGTTGGCTGATATTCTGGATGATGGGCCGGAGACCGGATTCTTTTAGCGTTCCATCCGCTTCATACACATTAACATTCCGGTAGGTGTCCTTTTGATTGGCAAGATCTACCGTCACTTCCTGATTGAGGCTGGGGAATTGCAATGACGCCTGAAAGTCCGGCAAATACGTCCCCACCATGGATACGCCCCGGTTGTCAGCTGCGGTAAAAATTTCTTCTGGTTTTCCACTAGAAAAATCCAAAATCCGGTATTGCGTCACCCCTGCCGTGCCACCACTGGGAGCAGCAATAATTACATCCGGTGCCCCGCTGCCGGTGACATCCGCCAGCGTCAGGTAGGCATCATAGCCTCCCAAATCTTTGGGGCGATAATAGTATTTCACTTGGGCAGGATTTTTAGCGCCTATTTCCCGAACAATCAGATACATATCCCCTTGATAGCGGGACTGATCCACCGCTTGGTTTCCCATTAGGCTGATGGTTTCTTCCTTGCCGTCCCCATCAATATCACCTTCCGCCTCACTGATTAGTTCTCCCCGTTGCAAAACAGGAGCCCCATCCTGGCTGGTAACGGGAATCTCCTGGGATTCCGCTTCTTGGAGCGCTGCTTTTTTTATTTTTTTTGCGTTTTTTGGGGTGTCTGGTTTTGCCGTTTCTTTACTGGTATTTTTTACAGCTGTTTGTACCACCACGGCATCAGTTTCTGGAGCCATTGCCCAGGCAGAGGACCAGGGCAGGCCCATAACTCCTAGCAGAGCCAATACCATACCGACGTTTTTTCTATCATTACCCATCCGTGTTCAATTCCTTTCTTTCCTAAATACAAATACCATTATGGTTTTATTTCTGTCCATTATACTATAAATCCAATCCCCCGTCTGCACTATCTGTCACCTTTCCAAAGGGCGCGCTGCATATGGAATTTTTTCTGTCGCATAAATTTTACTTATAGAGGTGCATCCCTTTCCCAAATACGATAAAATAGGTATATATGCTAGTAGACGCATTCCATTTACTCACATAAAGAAGGGAGTCTTGACTTATGACAGAATACCAAAGCCTTACGCCAGAGATTTTAGAAGAGTTGCGCCAAATCGCTGGCCGGCGAGTGGTTACAGGGGAAGATATTAATCCGGATTATGCTCACGATGACATGCCAATTTACGGGATTGGCAGACCGGAAGCAACCATTGATGTAGAAAGTACGGAAGAAGTTTCCGCCATTATGAAACTCTGCAATGCCCACCACATTCCCGTAACGGTTCGTGGCGCAGGGACCGGTCTTGCCGGTGGCGCCACGCCTACAGAAGGCGGCCTGGTACTTTGCACGATGCGCATGAATAAAATTTTAGGCTACGATCCCCTCAACATGAACGTGCGGGTTCAGCCCGGTGTTCTCTTGGATACTCTTTCCAAAGATGCCCTGGCCCACGGTTTTTTCTATCCCCCTGACCCGGGCGAAAAACTCGCCACCTTGGGGGGCAATGTTGCTACCAACGCCGGTGGCATGCGCGCCGTTAAGTATGGAACCACTCGGAATTATGTTCAGGCCATGACGGTAGTACTGCCCAGCGGGGAAATTATGCACGTGGGGGCACCTGTTTCCAAATCCAGTTCCGGTTACAGCCTGCTGCATCTTTTGATTGGGTCCGAAGGTACCCTGGGCATTATCACGGAACTGACCTTGAAACTCATTACGCCACCCAAATGCCACGTAACTTTGATCGTGCCTTTCGTAAAACTGGAAGACGCCATTGGGGCCGTACCCCGTCTGAAGCATTCCGCCTTAAATCCCCAGACGCTGGAATTTTTTGAAAAAGAAATTCTGGCCGTTTCCGAAACCTACCTAGGAAAATCCGTTTTCCCAAAAGAAGTGGGCGGGCAAACCGTCGGCGCGTATTTGATGGTGACATTGGATGCCGCAGACATTGAAATTCTGGAAAAAATGGTGGAAGATGCCTATGAAATGCTGCTGGAGGCAGGAGCTATGGAAGATATCCTGGTGGCCGATACCCCTATGTTCCTGGAAAGTGCCTGGGCAGCCCGGAGTTCTTTTTTGGAAGGTATTGAAGAGCAGTATAAACTAGTAGATGAATGTGACGTGGTAGTACCGGTCTCCCAGATTCCTGCTTTTGTGCTATACATCCGGGAAATCCAAAAAGGATTTCCTTTTGCGGTGCAAATGTTCGGCCACGCTGGGGATGGAAATTTGCACATCTACGCCTGCGCAAATGGCATGGACCTGATGCAGTTCAAAGCCCAGGCGGAAAATTTCATGCAGCAACTATACGCCAAGTGCACGGAGCTAGGTGGGCAAATTTCCGGGGAACACGGCATTGGCTTTGGTAAAAAAGAATTTTTGGCTGAGAATCTAGGCACTACCCCCATTCGCCTGATGCAAGGCCTGAAAAAAGTCTTTGATCCTAACCTGATTTTAAATCCGGATAAGATTTGCTTCTAACCGCAGCTTACAACAACAAGCATGTCCTACTGCTATAGACGCCAAAAGTGACTTTCGATATTTACAAATCGAAAGTCACTCTTTTTCTCTACTATGGAAATAATGAGGCGAGTCTCCCCACTTCCCAAAGCCCACCTGTTCTCCTATCGAAGCAACCCGCCCCGCAAGACAGTTGCGGCATTGATCTGGATCATCCTCCACACAGGGTTTGTTGTCATAGAGCAAATAATCCCCGCGGTATTGCGGCAACGTCACAATGGGCATCAAAATATTGGCACCTGCCAATAGTCCCAGCTCTCGTCCCAACGGATGAAGTGCCTGCAAGGCCGTAGTAGAAGCGATATTGACATCTTTTAGAACAAGTCTCGTCACGGCAATCATGTTAAGGCCCAAAATCAGACGGTGTTGCTGTGCTTTTTTCGTATTACCACCGGAAACCATCACCGCTTTGCCCAGCGGCGTATGGTGATGCACTACATAGGGTCCCATGCCGATCATATCCATGTCCATATCCCGGTAGAACAAAATATCCCTTGCCAAATCTTCCAACGTCTGCCCTGGCAACCCGATCATAACGCCAGTCCCCACTTGGTACCCAATGTGTTTCAGGATTTCCAGGCATTGCCGCCGCACGCCCCAGACATGCTTTCCATCTTGGGGGTGGAGGGTTGCATAGAGTGCAGGATTGCTGCTTTCAATCCGGAGCAAATAGCGATGGGCGCCGGCTAGAAACCAGCGACGGTAAGTTTCTTCTGTTTGTTCTCCTACGCACAAGGTTAGTCCCAGAGCTCCATTTCCGATAGTCTTAATGTCCCGGATTAACCGTTCTACCTGCGCAATAAAATCTGCATCCTGCCGTTCCCCGCTTTGCAGCGTCAATGACCCATATCCATGGGTATATGCCCATTGGGCCATCGCTAAGATATCCTCACGGGATGTAGTAAAACGTTTCACTTCTGTATTGTCCCGGCGGATCCCACAGTACAAGCAATTTTTCATACATTGGTTGGAAAATTCCAGAAGTCCCCGGTAGTACGCCACGTTCCCTACGCTAGCAGTTTTCACGTCATAGGCCGCATCGTATAATCGTTTTCGTTCTATAGGCGTGGATAGCCCCAGCAAATACACCAGATCCGGAAATTCTAGTTCTTTTTTCCGGAGTATGGTTTCTATATCCATGAGTGCGCTTTTTATTCCGGCTTAAATAGCGGGAGATTGGCCAGAACGGTAATATCGTTTCGCCCCATGGCGTCTCCTTCTGCCAAAATAGCCATTTTTCCCACTACGTCTCCCCCGGCTTTTTCTACCAGGGTCTCCATGGCTTTCATGGAACCGCCAGTGGAAATCACATCATCCACCAAGAGAATTTTATGCCCTTTCACCCGCTCAATATCTTCATCCTGCAGGCACAGGATCTGTTTGCCTGCAGTGGTAATACTCTTGTCTTCTACAATCAGAGGATGTTCCATGTATGCTTTCACAGATTTTCTCGCAACGATATAACGGTCCATATGAAGAATCCGTGCCATGGCGTGGGCCAGTGGAATTCCTTTAGTTTCTGCAACCAGCAGATACTCCGTTTCCGGCGGCACTTTTTTAGACAATTCCGTTGCCGTTTTTTCCACCATTTCCGTATCCCCTAGGATAACAAAGCCAGCAATCGCTAATGTATCGGATACATTGAGCACCGGCAATTGTCGTTTTAACCCGGCCACATGTAGTTCATAATAACGATGAGCCACGATTGTCCTCTCCTTATACTAAACTTTCCTGGAATGATCCACTTTTCCACCGAAAAGATGTTTATATGTGGATAACTTTGTGGATAAGTCTCACTTTCTGAATCTCAGTGCTCTCTTCTAGGTTATAAATTGTTGGTCATACGGGGCGGCATGCTCCATTCCACCAAAACGTCGGTTTTTCCCCACAGCCGGGTGATAACTTGTTTGCATTCCTCCCAACTATTGCGGGCATCCAGTGTCACCTGTTTAAAATGATAGGTTGTTCCGTCATCCCCTGGAATATCCATGGTATGGGGTCTATTTAGAAAATCCCGTACCGCCTGTTCTACTTCCTCATGTCCATCCGGAATTACCACCGTCATTGCATGGGTCTTTTCATCATAATCCAGATACCCGTAATGCCCGTGATAATTCAGGGTTATACTTTGTATTGCCATAACCTTGTTACTCCTTCAATTTGATGTGCCCATTATATCATAAATTCTGTTACGCCGTCACGGTTTGTGCATTAGCGGCTTTAGGCGTTGCTCCAGGGGCAGTTTTTTCTCCGGTGCCCGGGCTTTGGCACGGCGCATTAAGGTTTCCTGGACGCTGATTTTTTTTCGCCCATGGGAATACACCCGCCGCCAGGAACCGCTGGAGAGCATGGTATGCGCTCCCACATTATCTTTAAGGCACAAATCAAGGAACTCTTTGATCCTTTTGCAATGCAGCTGCCGTTCTACTGGGAACAACAGTTCTACTCGATCATTCAGATTACGAGGCATCATGTCAGCACTGGAGAGATAAACCTCCTCATTGCCATTATTGGCAAAATAGTAAATGCGGCTATGTTCCAAAAAACGACCTAAAATAGAACGCACGGTAATATTCTCGCTCACACCAGGTATTCCCGGCCGCAGCCCGCAAATGCCCCGGACAATCAGATCAATTTTTACACCGGCCTGACTGGCTTCATAAAATTTCCGAATCACCGGTTGGTCAATCAGGGAGTTCATTTTAGCGATTATATAGCCAGGCTTTCCCTGTTTTACGTGTTGGATTTCCCGCTCTATCAGGGCATAGATTTTTTCCCGTAGCCCTAACGGCGCCATAACAAGCTTATTAAAAAGGGGAGGCTCCGAATAGCCACTGAGCACATTAAAAAATGCAGAGGCATCCTGACCATACAGGTCATTGCTGGTCAAAAGTCCTAGGTCCGTATATAGCCGGGCCGTTTTATCATTATAGTTGCCTGTACCGAGATGAACGTACCGCTTGATGCCATCGGCCTCCCTGCGGACAATCAGGATAATCTTCGAATGGGTTTTCAGACCAACCAGTCCATAAATTACGTGAGCACCCGCTTTTTCCAGTCGTCTGGCCCACACAATATTATTTTCTTCGTCAAACCGTGCCTTTAATTCCACAAGAGCCGTCACTTGCTTGCCATTTTCCGCGGCTTTTGCTAGCGCTGCAACAATGGGAGAATGACCACTAACTCGGTAAAGGGTTTGTTTAATGGCCAGTACATCCGGATCTTCTGCCGCCTGCTGCACCAGTTGCACCACCGGCTCAAACGTTTCATACGGATGATGGAGCAAAATATCATGTTCACGGATCTGCCCAAACATGTCTTCATAAGACGGCAATTCTTCCGGCTGCTGATTAACATAAGGTTTGAATTCCCACTGGGTAAATCCCGGTTCATCCAGAAATCGGTTCAAAAATGTCAAATCCAACGGACCCCGTACTTCGTACACATCCCGCTGCCGTACATCCAGATTTTTGACGAGAAACCGCTGCAAGTGTGCATCATCAATGGCGTTAATTTCTAACCGGACCACCGCACCCCGTTTTCTTTTTCGGAGGGACCGCTCAATTTCTTTTAATAGATCCTGTGTCGCGTTTTCTTCTACGTCCAAATCCGAATCCCGCGTTATCCGAAACGGTACCATGGCCTCTATGGTTAATCCTTTAAAAAGGTCCTGGCAATGTTCCATAATCAAATCTTCCAAAAAGACATAATGGTGCTCGCGCCCTTTGCCCTGTAGTGCAATAAAGCGAGGCAGCACGGAAGGGACAGGCACAAGGGCCGTCTTCTCTTTCCCTTTGTGGGTGCGTAATGCCACGGCAATATTGAGCGACTGGTTGGACAGGAAAGGAAACGGGCGGGACGCATCCACGGCCATAGGCGTCAGTACAGGAAACACAATATCTTGATAGTAGCGTTCCAATTCTTTCCGCTCTTGTGCTGCAGTATCTTTGACCCGCTGAAATTGTACTCCGTATTTCTTCAGCTCTGCCAAAAGCGCAAAGAAATAGCGGTAGCGCATCTTCGTTTGGCTATGGGCGGATACCGAAATTTCTCGCAACTGGTCCTCTATAGAGAGTCCTGCGGCATCTACCTTTTTTACGCCTTCCTCTTCCTGGGTGATCAGGCCTGCTACCCGAACCATAAAGAATTCATCCAGATTACTGGCAGAGATGGACACAAAGCGCATGCGCTCTAAAAGGGGCATACTGCGCACACCGGCCTCCCGCAGCACACGCAAGTTAAATTTCAGCCAGCTTAGTTCCCGATTGACATAGTATTCTGGCTTGTTTAGATCAACGTTCATTTTTTTCCCTTACTTTCTCCAGCACCGGCCGCAGCCCGAACACTTCTGCAAAGAATCCTCCCCGCTTAGCAAACTGCCATTTTTCCAGAAGCAGTGGTTCCTGACTTTGGGCTCCGACCCACAAGGTATCGCCTCGAATTTCCACCTTGCAGTCAGTAATCTTTTGCTTGCCGCTGCAATCCATGGAATCTGCTAGGCGTAAGATCGCTGCCAGTTTAGCCACCAAAGGCTCTACGGTACCGCCAAAATCCAGTGGTTCCGTCCCTGGCAGCTCCGGTTTGTCAAGTGTATATAGATAGCAGATCTGGGCAATGATATGGCAATCTTTTACACTAAAGCCCAAAATATCTGCGCTTTCGATCAAATAATAATTATATCGGTCATAAATCCGCATAGAGGCATATTTCCCTATATTGTGCAGGTAGGCTGCCGCACGCAAAAAGGTCTTATCCCGCTCTTCTAACCCTTGGCTAGGGGCCAGAGTATCAAATAAAATCCCACACATTCTTTCTACAAAGGCTGCATGAGCCGCATCGTAGTGGAAGCGGCTGCCAATTCCCCGCACCAGACTCATTTGAAGTTCCAGCATTTCTGCCAAAAACGGGTCATGCAGCTGCTGCGCGATATACAGGACCTTCATCCCATCAATGAATCGATCCCGCGGCATCACCACATATTCTGCCCGGGAAAGCAAAAGCAGCTGCCGACACAGTACCATCGCCGGCCCGGCCAGTTCCATTTCTTCCGGAGAAAGATGAAAGACCCTCTGTAACTGAGATGCCGTAAGCTGATAGCCCCACTGGTAAAGTTGTTCCACGCGGGCCGCGGGGATGGACGTCGGCTCTTTGGTTTTCTTATTTTCCTCTTTGCCAAATACTTCCAATAGCACCTGACTCTCTGTCCCCGTAAGCACCAAGAGGCGGATATCTTCATGACACAACTCTTCCCCCACCAGGCGCAGACGATCGGCAATATATTCTTCCAATGCTTCCTGAAAATGGATGCTGGCCCGTTCATTACGGGTAAATTCTTCTTTCAGCCGAACCAGTCCTACGTGAAGATTTTGCTGCAGTTTCACTTCTCTGTTTTTAATATAAGTGAGCCCCAGGCCGCCAGAAGAAATATCGGCAAGCAGGATCCCCGCCTCTTGTTCCGGCTTTTTTTCTGACATTTGTAAGGTCCGCAAAAGAGAGGCTAGTTTTGTATAGATTTCCTGGCTCATATTGACTACGTCAATGACAAAGCCAGTCTTAACTTTAATTTGATCAATAAAATAGTGGCGGTTTTCCGCTTCCCGTACAGCCGTCGTTGCTTGAAGGATATAGGATTTTACCCCATAATCCCGCATGACTTGCCGGAAGCCCTGTAAAATGGCGACAATTTGCAAGGTCGTAGGAAGGGAAATCTTGTGATACTGAAAAGCCTCTTCTCCCAGGTGAACCGTATGCCGGACTTCTTCCACCACCTGCATCTGTTCCAGGTTCATGTATTCAACGATTTGCATCGTAATATTTTCACTTCCCAGATGTATAACGGCCACTGTGCGCACTTTTTTCTTCCGCATGCTATAGTTCCTCCATGTATACCACTGCCGGGGTATCCTTCCAGGCTAAAATCGTGCTATACTTTAATAAACTGTTAACCGTATGATCAGTTAGAATATATTTTGAGTGTATCACGTACGCTGTGCAAAGCAAGCAGTCAATCCCTGATTGCCACTTGCGGCCTCATCGCCTCTGCGCATAATACGGATAGGGGGATCATTATGAAACGTATTGCCATTATTGACGTAGGTTCCAACTCCGCTCGGTTGGTTATTATGGAGATCTACGAAACCGGCGCCAACAACCTGATTTATAACCAGAAAGATCCCCTGCGCCTAGCGCTGAAAACAGATGCCAAAGGCTATCTCACAGAAGAAGCCTTTACCGATACCATTCGTTGCTTAAAAAACTTTGCCTCCATGTGTAAGATTTTTCATGTGGAAGAAACTATCGCCGTTGCAACGGCCGCCATGCGAGGTGCCCCCAATGGGGAAGAGCTCGCTAGCGTTGTTAGCAAGGAATGCGGCATTCCTTTGAAAATTATCTCCGGAAAAACAGAAGCATTTTTAAGCTATCTTGGCACCATCAACACCCTTCCCGTAAAAGATGCTGTCTTGTTTGACTTAGGCGGGGCTTCCACGGAAGTTATCTTAATACGGGACCGCCAGCTGGTAGACAGTATATCCTTGCCCATCGGCTGTGTTAATTTAACTAAAACCTTTCACCTAAAAAACACGGCGGACGCCGCATCCCTTGAAAAAATGCGCAAAGCCATTCAGGAGCAGATTCATAAATGCCCCTGGATTAATGGCTGCGGTCTACCTCTTGTGGGGATAGGCGGCACCAGCCGTAGCGTAGGCAAAATCCAGCAAAAAAGAGAAAAATATTTTAGCAGCAAACTTCACAATTACCAGTTTTCCATGCAAAATTTCAAAGAATGGTACAAAACCTTGTCCGGAACCACGCTTGCGGCCCGCCGCCAAATACCGGGACTGCCCAGTGACCGGGCGGATCTCATCATTGCAGGGAGTTCCATTATCAAGGCGCTAGCCGATAAAAGCAAAGCGCGGAAAATGATTATTTCCGGCTGTGGCCTCCGGGAGGGACTCTTTTCCCAATATCTCCACGAGAAATTCCAACGGCCGCTGATTATCCCCGATATTCTAGAAGCTGCCAGGGAAAACATGGTTCATTTGTATGCTCCGGATATTGCGCATTGCCGATTGGTAGAGCATTATGCAACCCAGTTGTTCCATGCCTGGAAAGGGCTGCATCACTTGGACGAAAAGCGCTGGTTGCCGCTATTGCAAACTGCCGCCTTGCTCCATGATACAGGCATTACCATTAACTTTTACAATCACACCCGGCACAGTGGCTATTTGATTGAAAATGGCAAATTGTTTGGGCTAAGCCATCTGGACATTGCCTATACGGCGATCATTGCCGCCTGGCACCACGGCGTGACCCGCAGCTATCTCCGCAATCGTCCCTATCGGAAACTAATTCCCGAAACAGATATGAAGCGGCTTGGCACGTGTGCCCTTTTACTGGCCGTGGCAGAATGTTTGGACTACACCCAGACCGGCGTCGTCCAAAGAATCCAGGCCGGGACCGGTGACGGAGAAGCCTTGTTAACCCTCACCGCTTCCCAAACTCCCGCCGTAGAACTCCAGCAACTCCAAATGCGGAGCAAGTGGTTTAGAAAATGCCTCGGCTGCAACCTAGCTATCGCGGTTGAATAAGAGTCAAGGATTTATATATCTTTATAGTCCGCAATATACCGTTCCAGTGCGGCAATATAGGCTTTTCCCAGGCGACTTAAATGGGTTTGTTTATGGGTAATGTACCCAATATGCATATCCCCTTCTTCAGTCAAAGGAACAGCAATAATACTTTCTCCGTTTAATTTCTGATCAATGACGCCGCTACAAACCGTGTAGCCATTCAATCCGATGAGCAGATTGAACAACGTAGCCCGGTCCGTCACCCGGATGTTTTTGCTGCGCACAAGGGTACTGAAAATTTCTTCTGAAAAATAAAAGGCATTATGCTCGCCCTGTAGATAGGACAGATAAGGATATGGGGCCAGCTCTTCCATGGACACTACCGCTCGTTGGGCCAGCGGGTGGGACGAGTTTAAAAACACGTGGGGACGCGCCACAAACAGATCCTGAAATTCCAGATCGTTGGCCCTAAAGATTTTTCGCAGCACCGCTTCATTAAACGCATTATAGTATAAAATACCAATTTCACTTTTCATGTGTGCCACGTCTTCGATAATGGTGTAGGTCTGGGTCTCCTGGATACTAAAATCATAGGTCTCCCCGCCATATTCCTTGATCAGATCCACAAAGGCATGCACAGCAAACGAATAATGCTGGGTGGAAACAGTAAATTCCTGTTTTCCCCCGGCTTTACTTTTATACCGGCTTTCCAATAGGTCTGCCTGTTCCAAAACTTGCCGGGCATACCCTAAAAAAAGTTCTCCATCTTTGGAAAGATGGACCCCCCGGTTGGTTCGCTCAAAGATGGTGATCCCCATTTCTGCTTCCAGTTCCCGTACCGTTTTAGTCAGACTGGGCTGCGTAATAAAAAGTGTTCGGGCTGCTCCCGACAACGTTCCTGCTTCTGCAATGGCCACAATATACCGCAGTTGCTGCAATGTCATAGATTCACCCCCCTGTTATGCCTTTAAATTATAGCACAAGTCATTCTCCTCTTTATAAGATTTTCCAGGAAATTTTGCAAAAAGAAAACGGATTGGCCATGGTAAGCCAACCCGTCTTTTTTTGTTTTTTTAGCTTACTTTTTCAATGACGCCTACGGGGCAACCGTTCATGGCATCTTCTGCGGCAGCTTCTTCTGCAGCCGGCACATCCTCGGCAATGGCTTCTGCCACCCCTTCATCCGTCATATGGAAAACTGCCGGACAAGTCCCTTCACAGGCACCGCATCCGATACAACCATCGTTAACATGAAATTTCATACTATGACCTCCCCTTACTCCAGGACCTCACGCCTTTCCTTAAAGGCTTATTGCGGGTCCTTTCTTATTTGTAGTATAGAACAAACTGCCAGCAGTAACAGTTGGCAGGACAACAAATTATGAAAGAAGTTCTCGTTTCCCCTTCGTTCGCACTTTAGGAATATTTAAATGAAACCGGATCGCTGTAAGCCGGATCACCACCGTAAGCAAAAAAGCCCCTACCGCAGCAACTGTTAACGGTAGCTTAACGAGCACTAAGGCAAGGTACAAAAATGCACTGCCAGCAAGGGATGCGGTGGCATAAACGTCCTTGCGTAGGACACCAGGAATTTTTCCAGCCAATACATCCCGCAGCACCCCGCCGCCCACAGCGGTAAGAACTCCCAACGTAGTCGCAAGGATCCAGTAATTCGGATAGCAATAACAGCCCAGCCAGGTTCCTGTTACGGTAAAAGATCCCAGTCCCACCGCATCACTGGCTAGATACAAAGAGAACAACTTCCCCATAAAGCGGCGCCGTGTATGACGGGGCAAATAGCGCAGCGGCAGTGCCGTAAGGAGAATGGAACCCGTGATAATCCAAAAATAGATGCTTGTGCGGAAAAATGCAGGAGGGATCCGTCCCAATAAAACGTCCCGCAACACGCCGCCGCCCACGGCAGTAACACTACTCAATACAAAAATACCAAATAGATCCATCCTCCGGGAGATTGCCGCAAAGGCCCCGGATATGGCAAATGCTGCTGTTCCGAGCAAATCAAAGACCAGCCACCAGACTGATTCCATTTCTCATCTCCTATACAAATCCATTTTCCGGATCGTTATCGCTATATCTTGCAACTACAAGCGATTCCCATACTTTTTTCCCCCCAACCTAATCTTTTCTCGTTGATCCCGATAGAGGCGTTTGCTGGTTTTGACCACCTTGGCCAAACCGGACACCAGCAGAATTCCCATGGCAATTGCGGTAGCATCCAGTGCTGCCCCCATAAATGTGTGCATGCCCATGTTGTAAGAGTCCAGCATAATATAATTCATGGCCCGGTAAAGCGGCAATCCGGGAACCAAAGTAATCGCCGCTGGAACGGAAAAAATCGGTACAGGCTGATGATACCAACGGGCAAACAATTCACTGACAATGGAAAATGCCACCGTACCGGCAAAATTAGAAAGCATGGAGCTTAGGCCCAGACCACTTAGAAAGGAAATATACACGCCAAACCCCACCATACCGGCAAAACCGGTTTTATACAGGCAGGAGGGCGGGCATTGAAACATTTTGGCAAAAGCCAGCGTCCCAAAAAAGGAGGCAATGGTTTTGATGACAATGACGAGCACTACAGGCAATCCATCCATCTGCGCCTCCTTACATGTACAAGATGCCCAGTACCGTAGCAATACCGATGGCAATACCGCCAACTAGGAACAACGCTTCGCCAATACGGCAGGTACCGCTTAGCAGATCTCCCGCCATCAAGTCCCGAATTCCATTGGTAAAGGCCATGCCGGGCAAATAGGGCATGATACCACCGGCAATTGCTTGCTCCATTACAAGGTCAGGAAAAAGATTCCGCAATAGCACCGTCAAGGTACAGACAATGGCTCCGCTGAGGGTCGTCGCCCAAAAATCAGACGGATGAAAGGGGCTCATGGCTTTCACAAATCCGGCAGAGAGCAAAGAGCCGGCCAAGGCTACAAAAAATTCCAGCGCGCCGCCGCCTACCACGACTGCATAAAATGCACCTGCAAGTCCCGTCCAGCACACATCCTGCCAGGCTGGCCGTGGTTTGCGATGGGTTTTCTCATTGAAAATCGCCATGGTATCCTGGAAACTTTTGCCCCAGCTGGGCATACTAAAACTCATTTCATTGACTTCGCTGATCATATTGAGATCCGTGCCACGATGTCCCACCCGGTACATTAAGCTGGCCCCTTCCATGGTTTCTTCCCCAATCATAATCAAGGAAGGCGTGCAATACGCCGCGATATTGTGCATACCGCCTTCATGGCAGATCCGGAGCATGGTGTCTTCCACCCGATAGGTTTCGGCTCCGCTGATCAGTAGCAGTTTCCCAGCTGTCAGGGCAATTTTTAATACCTGCTTCTTATTCATGGATGCCAAAGTACTTTTCATAATGGCTCCTTATCTACGTTGTTCTGAGTTTCTCTTTTCTATACGTTATCGTGCAAACAGTTGGGACAGCGCAGCCCGAAACCGGTTGGCGCCACCCATGGAAGGATGGGGCACTGGACTGCAGGGAACGTCGTATTTTTTTAAGGTCTCTTCGCTTTTGCGCCCGATGGCAATAACCTGCATCCCCGGATGCATGGCAAGAAGCATCTTGGTAAAGACAATCCCTTGATCCAGCTCTGCGCCGGTAGGGGTACGGTTAGTCAGGATACCAGTGGGCTTAAAGGGATGGAAAGGGAAAATGTTCCACAAAATGGTTTGAAAGGGAAGCAGTTGCTGCCGCGCTAATTCTCCCCACATGATGGTCGCCGTGGGTTCATTAAAGCCTTCTTCCCGCTGCTTTTTATTAAGCAGTGCACTTGTCGGATTACTGGTACGACGATAGTCCCAATCCTTCCCCAATACGGCTTCCGGCCGTACCGTAGGATGAAAGCCTAAAAGGATACGTTCACTGGTCATCGCCATCCCAGAAAAATGCCCCCCCTGGTAGCCCAGCCCTTCAGCAATAAAAAGAAATTTTGCCTGCTGCCGCAGGGACAGGTAGCGCCTAAGATTCGCAGCGCGAATAACCGGCGCTTCCGGGCCGATATCGCACGTTGGATCGTACTCGCCCCAGGGATTGAAAGCGCCTTCTCCATGCCACTGGGTAAGTCGGGAAAGAAATGTTTCAAGGGTAAGTTTTTCCATCACTCCAGGCACTCCATGACTTGTTCCCACTGCTCCATCAGTCCATCCAGGATCTTTTGCTGAGCTGCATATTCCTCTGCCAGGCTCATACTGGTCTCCAGATTGGCTTGGTTGTCAGGATCTGCGATTTTTTCACTCAGGACCTTTTGCAGCGCTTCATATTCCCTTATTTTCAGTTCCACTTCTGGCAAAAGTTTTTCTGCCTGGGCAGGGGTATAGGCTGGTTTAGCAGTCCGTTGTTTTTCTTTGGCAGGAGGGTTCTCTGGACCAGCTTGTTTTTCTGGTGGGGGAGTTTTTTCTTTTTGCAAAGGCGGAGCGCTGCTTTTCTCCTGCGAACTTTTTCGTTTCTCCCGCTCTTCCAGATAAAAATCGTAATTGCCCTTGTAATCGGCTACATGATGGCCTTCCACAGCCCAAATCCGATCCGCTACTTCATTAACCAGATAGCGGTCGTGGCTGACCAAAAGCACCGTACCATCAAAGGTCTCCAGCGCCGCTTCCACCGCTTCTTTAGCAGCAATGTCCAAATGGTTGGTCGGCTCATCCAATAAAAGACAATTGGCACCATCCAGCACCAGTTTTAATAAAACGAGCCGAGCCTTCTGCCCGCCGGACAACGAGCCGATGACCTTAAATACATCATCCCCGTGAAAGAGCATCCCCCCCAGGAGCCGCCGCGTCTGCTCGTCAGTCAATCCATATTCCGTCAGGAAATTTTCCATAATGGTTTGGCTTTCATCCAGCCGTTCATACGTCTGGGAAAAATAGCCGACTTTTACCCGATTACCGATTTTGGCTTCTCCTTGTAGGGGCGGAATATCTTGCAGAATAGTTTTCAGCAGTGTGGATTTGCCGCAGCCATTAGGTCCGATAAGAGCGACTTTTTCCCCCCGGCGTAAAACCAGATCCACATCGTGCAGGAGTCGATTGCCAGGGTATCCTGCGTCCAGGTGTTCCAGTAATATCACCTTTTCCGCACATTCTGTAGCATGGGGTAGCCGCAAGGCAAATTCCTCGTTTTTTACCGGAGCCTCAATCCGTTCCAACCGGTCCAGCTGGGACTGGCGGCCTCGGGCCATTTTGCTTTTGATCCCCGCCTTGAAGCGGCGAATATACGCTTCCTGTCGGGCAATGTACTCCTGCTGTGCTGTGTACGCCCTAGTTTGGGTCAGCACTTCCACTTCTTTTTGTTCCAGGTAATGGGAATAATTCCCTTTATACCGACGCAGCGTACCGCCTTCCATTTCCAGTACATTGTCCACCACATTGTCCAAAAATGCCCGGTCATGAGAGATGACCAAAACCCCGCCGGAAAATTCCCTTAAATACGTTTCCAACCATTCACTCATACCGATGTCCAGGTGGTTGGTAGGTTCGTCCAAAACCAAAAGATCTGGATGGTTCACCAGCGCCGCTGCCAGTTGGAGTCTTGTTTTCTGTCCCCCGGACAAAGTATCTGCCCGTTTTTCCCAAGTGTTTTCTGGATACCCCAATCCTAAAAGTACACGTTTAATATTACTTTCGTAGTGATACCCGTCCAAATGAGCGTACCGGGCTTCCGTACGGGTGTATTGTGCCAGTGTATCTTCCAGTGCCGCGCCGCTATGTTGCGCACTGGAAGCCTCCAATTGCCGCATTTTTTCCCGCAAGGCGACAATATCCGGGCAGGCATGTTGCATGTACTCCTGGATGGTCTCTTCCTTAAAATCGTCAAAGCCCTGTTCCACATACCCAAGGCG
Organism: Acidaminococcus sp.; assembly: GCA_019416065.1. GTDB lineage: Bacteria > Bacillota > Negativicutes > Acidaminococcales > Acidaminococcaceae > Acidaminococcus. Next base: position 35,647 of record DXYB01000009.1, read on the forward strand.
CAGTTCTCCCGCAAATTTTACGGTGCCCCCATCGGCAAAATCAGGATGCAATAAACACTGGAGCAAGGTTGTTTTTCCGCTGCCGTTAACCCCCACCAGTCCTACTTTTTCCCCTTTGCGAACCGTAAAACTCACATCATGAAAAATTTCATGGACGCCAAAGCTTTTTTTCAGACCGGCCACGGTCACTAAAATATCCATACGCTACTTTATTGGCTAGTCTGCGTAGCCGTCGGGATGGCTGGCGTGCCATTGAAATGCTGTGGAAACAATCCGCTGGATATCGCTGTACTGGGGCTGCCAGTGCAGTTCTTTCTTAATTTTTTCCGAAGAAGCAATGAGTTTGGCCGGATCCCCAGGGCGCCTTTTATCTTCAATCACGGTAAAATTCCGCCCTGTGACCTGCTGCACCACCTGAATGATTTCCCGTACGGAAAACCCGTTTTTCGTACCCAAATTGTAGACTTTGCTTTCCCCGCCGCCTTGCAAGTGCTGCATCGCCAAGACATGGGCGCTGGCCAGGTCCTTGACGTGGATATAATCCCGAATGCAGGTTCCATCCGCAGTGGGATAATCGGTCCCAAAAATAGGAACACTCTCCCGTTTGCCCAAGGCTGCCTGCAAAATCAGCGGAATCAAATGGCTTTCCGGCCGATGATCCTCCCCAATATTCCCCAAAAGAGAAGCGCCTGCCGCGTTAAAATACCGCAAGGCCACATACCGCAGCTCATAGGCGCGGCTGTAATCCTCCAGCATTTTTTCAATCATGCGCTTGGTCCATCCGTACACATTGGTGGGCTGCAGCGGCATATCTTCGGTAATGGGGACGCGTTCCGGTTCGCCGTACACGGCCGCCGTGGAAGAAAAGACCAGGCAATCTACTCCGGCATTACGCATGGCATTTAAAAGACTGAGTGTCCCCGCTACATTATTAAAATAATATTTGGCCGGATCCTGCATGGATTCTCCCACCTGGCTGGAGGCAGCAAAATGCATCACCCCATCAATTTCATATTCCCCTAGCACATGTTCCAGGAACGTCCGGTCATGGATATCTCCCTGGAGCAGCTGCACATCCTCCGGGACCGCATCTGCATGTCCTGTACTGAAATTGTCATAGACGATAGGGGTGATTTGCTTTGTTTTCAGTTCTTCTACCACATGGGATCCGATATACCCGGCGCCCCCCGTTACTAAAATATTCATGACGTCTCCTTTTATACCTGTATACCGCCAATCAATGTCAGCATTTCCCGTACTTTTTGTTGTAATAGATCCCGGTCCCCACGGGTTTCAATATTCAGTCGAACCAAAGGCTCCGTGTGGGATTTGCGCAGATTAAACCGCCACTCTGTATAGACTACACTTAATCCGTCCATCCGGTCCTGGATGCCAGAAACAAACCGTTTGGACAGTTTATCCAGCACAGCATCTGCATCTTCCACCTTAAGATTAATTTCCCCGCTGCAGGGAAATTCTCCCATCCGGGCATCCACCATCTGTGCGAGCGTAAGATGGCTGCTAGACATAATGGCAAGCAGTAGCAACCAGGGAATCATCCCGCTGTCGCAGTAGGAAAAGTCCCGAAAATAATGGTGGGCACTCATCTCTCCCCCATAGATAACGCCCTGTTCCCGCATGATTTCTTTAATATACGCATGCCCCCCGGGACTGCGGACCGGAATCCCGTCGCAGCGGGCGATGATGTCTTCTGTATTCCAAAGCAGGCGAGGATCATACAGGATCTTACTGCCTGGATTCGTTTGCAAAAAATATTGGGCAAAAAGCCCCACCAAATAATAACTTTCAATAAAGCGACCTGTTTCATCAAAGAAAAAACAGCGATCAAAGTCTCCGTCCCAGGCAATCCCCAAATCAGCCCCTACTTGTTTTACCTCGCGACTGGTAAGTGCCCGGTTTTCCGGTAACAGGGGATTCGGCACGCCGTTAGGAAACTGCCCATCCGGGGTCTCGTTGCATAAAAAGAACTGGCAGGGCAGAGATTTTGCCAGTTCCTGCACCACCACTCCTGCGGCCCCATTTCCTGGGTTGGCTACTATCTTAAATGGTTTAATGGAGTGCGGATCAATATACGAAAGCAGATGTTTCACATAGCTGGGTAAGATCGCTACGTCTTCTTTGCTTCCTTTGGCCAGGGCCTTGGGACAACGCATCTCAAAATCATCCGCTGCCACCATCGCATATAATGCTGTCAGCCCGCTATTGCCAGCAATGGGACGCGCTCCCGCCCGAACCATTTTAATCCCATTGTATTCTCGGGGATTATGGCTGGCTGTAATCATCATGCCACCGTCCGCTTTGCAGTGCACCGTCGCAAAATACATCATTTCCGTACCGCACTGCCCGATAAAAAGAGCGTCCGCACCAGCATCCTGGATGCCTTTCACGGCCGCTTCTGCAAGTGCCGGGGAACTGAGCCGGATATCGTGTCCCACCACAATTTTTTTAGCTTTCAGTTGGTATGCTAGTGCTCGCCCCACCCGGTAGGCCAACTCCTCATTCACCTCTACGGGATAAATGCCCCGGATATCGTATGCCTTGAATGCGTTCTTTTCAACCGTCATAATACTCCTTTAGTTATGTGTACGCCTTCTCTTCTTCGTCCAGCAGTTTTTCATTGTCAAAGGGCAGAAGGTCTCTGGCTTTATCCAAGGGTACCCGCAACCCCGTGCGGTTTAAAATGGCCATGCTGCCATTTTTTAATACAATATCCGTCCGGGCCAGTTCCCGCAATACAAAGCCAAGGGCCACAGCAAAATTCAGCCGGTCCTTTTCTTCTAACGTAAAGGTATTAAAGTCTTTTTTCGTCTTCAATAATTCCTGAAGATGGAGAATTTGTTCATGCTGTTCTAATTTCAGAGCATGCATGGTTTTATACACATGGGTCACCACATCGTACAGTCGCTTTCCCCGGGCTTCCGCATCGGCCAATAAGAGAGACTGTGCATCCGTTTCTGATTTAAATTGGGCCGCCTCATCCTTGGTCATTTTGGACCCATTTTTATTTTGGAAATAGCCGGGTTTTAGCACCTTGGGAAAGCACATCACCGATTCCAATACGCTCATTTCATCAAGGGCGGTAACTTCCGTAATATACAAAGGCTGGTCCATAATGGTTTCCACCAGTAGCTTATCCTCGTCCTCTTCCAAGGTGTTCCGGGTCGTAGAACTAGCCGCCCCTCCCTGGAGCGCCACCACCGTAAGCATTCCGGTGCCTTCCGTATCCAGTTTTTTCTCCTTAATACGCTCTGCCACAGCACTAATTTTTTTTAATTTCCGAATATCATTGTGCAAAAGGTGCATATTTTTATGGCTTTTGTAGGTATAATGACCAGGAGGATTTTCCACTTGCTGCAAAATGGCAAAGACTTTATTGTAACAACTCCAGGTATCCAGTTTTAAGTGCCCCAGGGCCTCTACCTCGGGCATCAGCTGTTCCAGCACCTTATAAAATTTAAACCGTTCCTCATTGTACCGATCAATGGCATTTTTCACCATATTTTCAGCACTGGTAGCATCCATATATAATTTTATGCCGGCTGCGCCGATCCCGGCGGCCGCCCAAACCACAAGTGGAATTGCCATAAAAAATCCTCCTTCCTGCACTGCTTGTTGCAGCAGATTCTCATGAACTGTACAAATTATAGCCCGAATCCACGGATTCGTCAAAACAAAAGCGTTGAAACTAGCGTCTATCCGTTGTAAAATAACAACAACAAACGCAGTTAGGAGGAACACAATGAAAAAATTACTTGCCCTGTTGACCCTGATGCTGTCCCTGCTTTCCCTGCCGCTCACGGCGGGCGCGGAACGCAGTGGGTGGAAGAGCAACGCTTTTCCCTTTAAAAAATTAAAAGTCGTGTATTTAAAGACACTGGTACGCCAGGATGACGCCTACCGGAAAGCAAACCCCCAGTATGTGCAGGATGACGATGCCGTGCGCAAAACCTATCTGACCTTAGTCAGAGATCTGAAAAACAAAGGGGTGACCGTATATAACAATCCGGTCATGCTGGAAGATAAAAAACTGCGGCATACCATCACCTTGGAAGTAGGGGTAAACCAGGTGGGACTGGCAGCTCCTGCTCCAGAACAAGCGGCAGACGCTGGTAAAAAGAAAAAGAATGCTCCCCAAGGCACTTCTTGCGCCAGCTTGACCATGGTCGCAACCAAAAATGGAGAGACCATTTACCAGCTCCAGGACGACCGCACCAGTGACAAATATAACTCCGATACACTCCTAGCCAGCATCATCCGGGATGCAACAAAAGACCTGACCAAGAACGCAAAAAAATAAAAACAGGCACAAAAAAGCACCTCACCGTCTTCCCTATTCCGTAAGGAATCTTGGATGGGCGGTGGGGTGCTTTTCGTATAGAAAAATTGGGTATGAAAATAGCCGTGTTTCAGAAAATCACAAAAGCATGCGGGGGTTATTCATCTCCGTACAGCCACATAGCTCCTTTTTCCGATCCCTGAACAATTTTTCTATATTGCCGCATCATGCCGTGGGCAGGATGCTCCGGCTTTTTAATTTCTTTTTTTCTCTCTGCAAGGACTTCCTCGCTTAGTTCTACTTCCAGAATATGCTTGTCTAAATCAATATGGATCATATCTCCATTTTTCACACACGCAATAGGACCTTCATCCCAGGCTTCCGGTGCGATATGTCCCACACAAGGTCCCCTGGATGCCCCGGAGAAACGACCGTCTGTGATCATAGCCACGGATTTTTGCAAGCCCATCCCAATCAGCATGGCAGCCGGAATGGACATTTCCCGCATTCCCGGTCCCCCTTTAGGACCTTCATACCGAATCACCAATACGGATCCCGGTTTAACAGTAGAATGGAGCAAACAATCCATAACCTCTTCTTCTGAGTTAAAGACTACGGCCGGTCCCCGGTGCACAAACATAGCCGGATCGACGCCGCTTTTCTTTACAACGGCCCCTTTCGGTGCCAGATTGCCATACAATATGGAATAGCATCCATTTTCGTGCAGCGGATGCTCCAAATCATGAATGATATTCCGATCAATAGGACGTTTCATAGCGTCCAGCCACTCCTGCAACGTTCCGCCCATAGCGATCGGCACATCCGTATGCAGGAACGGCGCCAATGTTTTCAGGCTGGCCAGTGCCCCGCCAGCTTTTCCATAATCGATTAAATTATACTTGCTGGAAGGTTTAAATTTTGCAATAACCGGCACCTGTTCCTGAATGGCATCAAACTCTTTTAAATCCAAAGATACATCGGCGCAGCGGGCAATGGCTTGAATATGCAAGGCAAAATTACTGGAACCACCCGTAGCAGACGCATGCATAATGCCATTTTCCAAAGAAGCCTTTGTTAAAAAGGTCCGGGCATTAACCTTTTGCCGTGTTAGTTCTACAATTCTCTCCCCCACATCCCGCGCCTGTTTATATTTAGCGGAAACACAAAAGGGCATGGTAGCCGAGCCAAAGGGCGCTAGTCCAATGGCTTCTGCAAAAACAGCCATGGTATTGGCTGTGCCGTACATAGAACAGGTCCCGCAGGAGGCGCACATATTTTGCCGATAGCGGTCAAAAGTTTCTTCGCTGATTTTGCCTGCCTTCCAAGCCCCAATGGATTCTTTCAGATCCGGGGTCGTATAGACTACGCCTCCCTCTTCATAAGGGAGCATGGAGCCAGGCGTCAAAAATAGACTAGGCCGATTTAACGAAGCCGCCGCCATGAGCATACCGGGTACAATTTTATCGCAAGCACAGAGGAACACCAGCCCATCAAAATTATGGGCCCGCACCATGGATTCAATGGAGGCCGCAATCAAATCCCGGCTTGGCAGTACATATTGCATGCCACGCAACTGTGCCATCCCATCACAGGGTGCTGGAACATTAAACTCTGCCGGAGCGCCCCCTGCGGCCCACACGCCTTCTTTCACATATTGCACCAATTCTTTTAGTGCTTTATGTCCTGGATTTACGTCATTCCAGGAATTGACAATGCCAATTACCGGCTTTTTCAAATCCTTATCCCGATACCCGCAGGCATTCATCAAACCTACATAATACGCTTCTGCATTCGGGTCAATATGGCTCATGACAACTCCCCCGTTCCTTTTCTGTATCTTCGTTGCCTTCATCCTAGCATTTCTACCTCTTAAAGTAAAACAGAGATTCCCTGCCACTGTCACAAGTCTGAACCTGTGGTATAATGAAAATAAACAAAAATCTAGGAGGGATACCATGGATATATCCCACAAAATGTTTCTCCTGGCCGTGGAGGAAATGAATTTTACCAAAGCGGCCAAGAAAGCTTTCGTCACCCAGCAGTGTCTCAGCGAACACATTAAAAACTTGGAAAAACGGTTGGATACAAAGCTTTTTGAGCGTTCGCCCAGGCTTTCCCTGACCCCCTCCGGGCAAGCATTACTGCTAGCCTTACAAAAGGTCAGTCTTTTGGAAGACAACCTGCACAAAGAAATCCGAGAAATTGATCATGGGCAAATTGGCAACATCAATCTGGGCATTTATGCCACTAGGGCCCGTTACCTGTTGCCAGAAGTCATTGCAACTTTCCAGGAGCAATTTCCGCAGGTGACGTTATCCATTACCCTGGGAGATACCGCCAAGCTCATTCCCGCACTGCTCCAGCAACAACTGGATTTAGCGCTGGGGGTAGATGCTCCGCCCCATCCACAACTTGCTATGGCACCTACGGGAGAAGAAACCCTGCTGCTCATTGCGACCAATTCGTTTCTGCAAAAATACTACCGAGGTAAGTGCCCTTGGCAGGCGCTTATCCCCGGTAGTATTTTGGATCTGACAAACTACGCACCCTTTCCCCTTGTGGGAAATTTAAAAGCCAGCACCGTCCGAACAGAATCTGAGCAATATCTCCGGGAACATCATATTTTTAACCCGGACAGAATCCGCATCAGCGATTACGATACCCAACTCAGTCTTTGCCGTAAAAATCTGGGAGCTATGTTCTCCACCTCGTTTATGCTCCAGGCCGTCAAACAGCAAAACGCTTTCTACCAGGCCGAAGAACCGCTGATCCCGCTCCGGTTAAAAAACTACACTCGTAAAATTCAGACGGCCCTGCTGTATTCTAAGGATCTATTTATGCCGGCCTACCTGCGTGCTTTCAAAGAACTGCTGGAGGCAAAGCTAAAAGCCTTTCATGCAGCAGAAACCCAAGCCTTAACAGCACCGTCCCTTAATGCAGAAAGAAACTAATCACCAGCACAGTGGCCATTCCGGACAGGCTCATCACCACATTTTGGCAGACGCAAAGAGATTTTAACGTAGTTTTAATATCGTAGCCGATAAACTCACTAAACACCCAGGTAAAGCTGTTATTCACATGGGAGCCGAAAGAAGATCCGGCGCTGATGGACAAAAAGGCTTCCAAAGGAGTAATCAGCCCTGCCTCGCACATAGGCACCGTAAGACCTGCTGCCAGGATCCCCGCCACAGAAGCAGACCCTTGGGCGAATTTGGAAAAACCTGTAATCAAAAACGGAATAAAGATAATGGGAATGGGGGACGCCACCAGTACATCCGCAAAAGTATTGCCCACCCCGGTCAGTTTAATAATATTGGAAAGCGCCCCACCTGCTGCTGTAATAAACACAATGGTCCCGGAAGTTTTTAGGGCACTGGTCATAGGGGTGTACCGCGATTTTTCTGGCAGATACCGGGCTAATAATACTACAGAGGCTACAATGCCTAAGGCAAGTGCAATATTTTTATCGCCGATAAACATGAGCAGCGTATACATCCAGGTGCCTTTGGTAAGCAGTTGTCCTCCGATAGACCCAGCAAGAATTAAAAGAATAGGTGCTAGGATGGGAACAAGGGAAGCGCCAAAAGAAGGCATGGAATCTTCCGTGAGCGGCTCGTTTTCTTCTTCCGCTACAGCTTGCTCCGTGTCCGGAAGCGCCTGGTACCAACTGTCCGGTTTTCGCAACAGATAAAACTCCGTGAAAGCCCAGCTGGCAATCGTCACAACAGCCGCGCACACAAGCCCATAAGCAATGGAAATTCCCACATCCAGTCCCAAGATGGCCACAATAGCCAACGGTGCCGGTGTGGGCGCCACAAAGGCGTTGGTGGAAAGCAAGGAACACGCTGTGACCGTTCCTAAAGCGCAGGGATTCTTTCCGCTTTCATGCCCCATGCTTTTAATAATGGGGGACAACAGAACTAAAGCCACATCGCAAAAAACCGGGATCGCTACAATAAAACCAGTAAAGGCCAACGCCAGAGGAGAAATTTTTTTTCCCGTATACCGCAGCATGGTGTTGGCAATTCGTTGGCAGGCATTGGATTTTTCTAAATAAGTACCCAAAATCGTACCAAAAATAACCAATAGGCCAATCCCCTTGCAAGTATTGGCAAACCCATTGACCAGTCCGTCAATGGTTCCTTTGGTCCCCAGTCCGCTAGCTAAGCCAATAAAAAGGCCGGCCACCAACATACACACGAAAGGACCAAATTTTGTCTTAATCATCAATGCAAACAACAACGCAAGGCCCAACAAAAACATGATCACGTTCATACGGTCTCCACTCCCCTTTACTACAATATTCCGTACACCATCAAGATCACCAGTAATGGTATCTTTTTCTTCAGAAAAATTGTAGCACAAGGGCCTTCACAAAGAAAAACAAAAAGTTATAGTGATTACCACAGGTATTACCTTGTCGTAGTCACTATAACTTTGTCCGTATATTGTGCTAGTATCTTGCCTCATAGCTAGCAGTATGGTCTATTATGCAAGCCCACCATCAGGTTCAGGCACAGCCGTTTTAGCAAACTGTGCCACCATGGCCTCTTTTTTTATTTTTGGCAGCTGTTTAATGGCATGCTCCCGGCGCAGTGCGGTTTCTTTGTCCGGTACCATTTCATAATAGGCCAGGGACTGTGCATGAAAGGCACGGGTATACTTTGCTCCTTGGCCTTTCTTATGGGCGGCGACCCGTTTTACCAGATTGTTGGTCCAGCCGGTATAGAGTGCCCCGTTGCTACAACGAACCATATATACGTAGGCGCTCATTCCTTTACGATTTCCACGGTCTCCATTACAACATCCTGTAAGGGACGATCGGTAAAATCCGTAGGAGTGGAACCGATTTTATGCACCACATCCATTCCTTCGGTAATTTTACCAAAGATGGCATGATGGCCGTTTAGCCACGGTGTTGGTACCAGTGTGATAAAAAACTGACTACCGCCAGTATTAGGACCGGCATTGGCCATGGACAAAATACCTTCTTGGTCATGGGCTAACCCTGGCCCAAATTCATCTTCAATGCTATACCCAGGGCCGCCCATACCGGTACCGGTAGGATCGCCCCCTTGAATCATAAATTGATCAATGACGCGATGGAAAATCACACCATCATAAAAGCCCTTTTCTACGAGCGCTATAAAATTAGCTGTCGTTTTTGGTGCCTTGTCTTCAAATAGCTCTGCCACAAAGTCACCCTGGTTCGTTTTAAAATGTACTTTTCTATTCATAGCCTTTCCTCTTTTCGTAGTTAATAATCCCGGGACACCAGATCGGACAAATCCAGGGGAACACGTCCTGTTTCCAGATCTACCAAAGCCAGCAGCTGTCCCTTATCGTTCACATAAAAAATATCCGGTTGCAAGCGAGCACTATTTCCCAAGGCAGCCACCCGGCGCTCTACTTCTTTTGCGGCCTCTTTCCCTAAAAAATAGTCCCAAGTAAGACGCCTGCCTGTGTGCAAATCAAACGTCATCCCATACTGCAAGTCGGTTTTTTCCGCCGTTAAAAGAGACGGATCGGCCCCTCCCATCAACGGGGTAATACAGGCGTATTTTTTCAGCTGGATCCAGCTGGTCAGATTATTGACCTCGCTCACTGGGTAATTTCGATATAAAACCGGTTTGGCCATAAACTCAAGACTTAAAATCCCCCTACGATTATAGGTAATCTGGCAAGAAAGTTCTCCCCCCACAGGGCCGGTTACATGTCTGTATACAGAAAAATAATTGCCCAATTCCTGATTGATTCGATCCTGGATCTCCGGAGAAACGCCGCCAGTGACTTGGGGATAAGTACTTTTATACACCGCATTGGCAATCTGCAGGGACGCACGTTTTTCTTCCTGGGCAGCGCCTTCTTTAATAGGAACGGCATACCAAGCCGTCACACCATCCCGTGTCGCCACTTTGGCCCATTCCAGTCCTCCCAGTTCCCGTGTGCCAAAAATCATTCCCTGCGCTCCTGCCGGAGCGGGTCTTACAATATTGCTGGGGGTTTCCTCTGGCAAGCTGTGCAGATAGCCTCCAGAAAAAGCAATCCGGTCCATGCCGTGACTACGGGTAACAAACTCTACTCTGGCGCCCCCTTCTCCTTCTCCCGCCGCCAGGGTTTTGGTTTCATGGCTGCTTTCCTGGCTTGGCTGATTGGGCTCTGGTTTAGCTGGCTCCTGCTTGCCGCAGCCAGAAAGGGCCAACAGAAGTCCCAGAAAAAGGGCGGTCAATCTATATTTCATTGTCTGCTCACGGTTTCATCCAGGGGAAGCTTCGGGACATAATAATCCCGATTTTTATCCACATAATAATCCAGAGATTTACCTTTTTCTCCTTTGACCAATGTGCTTTTCATCGCCGGATAGCCAAGCGCCAAAACAGCTACAACATCCAGATCTTCTGGCACATGCAAAAGTTCTGCAATTTTCGCCCGGTCCACAGCCGCCAAAATAGCACTGCCTACATGATTTTCCCAGGCAACAATAGCCATGGCATCTAAGGCAATCCCCACATTGATCCCGGTAATAAAAGAGGTATCGTTGGCTGGCTTCAGTACCACCACAAAGGCTACCGGCTGTTCATCAGGATGCGGCGTGCCGATTTCTTTTGGCAGCGCTGCCGCCCAATGCAGGAGCGGTTTCATCGCTTCCACATGCTCTGGCTTTTCTACTGTCACAAAACGCAGTGGTTGTGCATTACGCCCTGTACTCCGTTTTCTGGCTACATCGGCCAGTGTCGTCACCAGTCCCTCCGGCAAAGTCTCTTGGGTAAACCTCCGATACGTCCGACATCCATCGAATACGGTTGCTAGTTCCATATTACATCCCTCTATTCTAGGCTCACACTATAGCCATCTGTTCCCGCAGCTTGCAAGGCCATCACCCGCGGTGCGGGATCCAAAAAGAGCACCGCTTGGTCCTGCCTAATTTGCAAGGGGCTGTTAAACACTTCTTCCGGCACAAACCCGCTGACAGGCAGCTGCCGGATCTTCCCCAGACTGTCTGCGCCAATAACCGCCATTTCTTCTAAACGGGTCTTTCCAGCGCCCCGTTTCCCATACCCTAACACCAACAAATCTTCCTTGCCGGGACGGAAAGTCAATTTGTACAGTGCATACTCCACGCTGTTTTGAAAGGTACACAGCCCCACACTGTTGCCTTCCGGCCAGCCCAACACTAAAATTTTTCCAGAACCAGCAGCCCCATTCAGCTGTGCCTTGATTACACAGGGCTGCCCTCCGCTAAATTTCACGGCAAGAGACGGCTGAATCTGGCCACTATTCATAACCGTGTAGCGAGGGGCAAAATACTGAGCCGCTTCTCCTGCGCTACTGATAACACATAAAAGAGCGCCCACAACTGCCATTTTCCATTGACTTTTCATACGTCACCTCCCCGCTTACGGACATTTTTAGAAACAACTTCTTACCTTGTTTCTCATTATACCTTACAATCCTTATTTTCTTCAATGGGCCCATGAAACGCTACCGTGCTTTTTTCAGTACCTGATGCAATGCTTCTACGCCCGCTGTAATTTTTTCCTTAGAGATCCCTGCAAACGACAAAAGGATCTCCGGTTTCCGTTTAGGATCCGTCCCTCGTACCGGAATAATTTTGACGCCTTCCTTAAGAGCGGCTTTCGCAAGCGCCTCCGCACTACAGGAACAATTGACCATAAGACGCAGATGCAGGCCAGTCCCGGAAGTAAGTAGCCGTACCTCCCCCTCACAAATGCTATGTAAGGCGTTTTGCAGCATCCTGTTTTTTTCCCGGTACAAACTACGCAGCTTTTTGATATGCCGCGTCAAATGCCCCTCTCCGATGTACGTTGCCAGTGCCATTTGTTCCACCGTGGAAGAGGTCTGGTTATAACGGGAGGCAATCTTTTGATAAGCAGGGAGCAGGGATGGGGGCAGCACCATATAACTGATCCGTAACGATGGCAGCATGGTCCGGGAGAAAGATCCCAGATAAATGATCCGTTCCCGATTGCCAAAGCTATGAAGCGCTGGCGTCGGGCGATGGAGATACCGAAATTCCCCATTGTAGTCATCTTCCAGAAGATAGACCCGTTCCAGCTGTGTTGCCACAATCAGGTTGTTCCGTTCTTTTTCCGTCAGGGCCCGCCCTTTATAGGGATTGGCAGGAGAAATCATTAATAGGCCCGGCCAATCTCCGTTGGGATCGGCCGGATCATATTGGCAAATTTCCCATTCCATGAGCCGAAAAATCTGCTCTGCCTGGGGAAACCCTGGTGCTTCCAGTCCTACCTTTTTCTCCGAAAGCGGCAAAAGTGGCAGCAGGATTAGTAGCAGCGTCTGCAATCCAGCCCCTACCAGAATTTGTTCTGGCTGGCAAGCCACCCCTCTGGAGTCATAACTGTACCGGGCCAATATTTCTCGTAAAACCCGTTCGCCTTGGGGGTCCCCGTACCCAGCAATGGATGCTGGAGCATGCAGCGCCCGGTTAAGGCAGCGCCGCCATAACACCGTGTCAAAGGTAGAAGTATCTACATAATTATTGGAAAAATTATAAAGCACTTCTGGCGTATTTTTATTACTGGGAGGAAAAACAGTGTGCTTATTTTCTCCCGACTCTTTTACTGGTACCAGTACCACCTGGTATCCCCGGTTGGGCAGACTCTCCAAAAGGCCCTTATCAATAAGCTGCTGATAGGCAGCCTCCACCGTCGTCCGGGAAATCTTTAAATCCCGATTTAACCGGCGGATAGAGGGCAAATACTCCCCCGGCAATAGATGTTGCTGCCGGATCTCCTTCTCCAGGCAAGTCGCTAATTGTTGGTAAAGGGGAACGGTCCCTTTTTGGGGACGGAAATTGAAAATTGTATTGGCCATGGTTTTTCCTTGGATATGCAAAGAACCCTGCAGTCTGCATGCGGCCGCAGGGTATTTTTTGTTATTGCGCCATCAGTTCTTTGGCTTTCATCAACCGAACAGTACTGGCCCGTTCGTTTTCACTGAGCTTCATAGTGATGTACTTGATATTTTCCTGCATTTCCGGGATCATCACATATTCCAATGCATTGACCCGGCGGCGGGTCTTTTCGATTTCATCAGCCAGCATATTGCAGGTCTTTTCCACTTCCGCCAGTTCCAAAAGTTCTGGCAGGCAAGTGGTCAGTTCCGTTACCGCCGTATCCAGCTCTCCTGCGGTAAATACAAAGGAATAAGGAACGCTCGCTGCATCGTCTGCAGTAGCGCCGGTGTATTGCAGGGTAGGAACATCCACGCTCATCACATTTTTGCTCCCCACCTCAAATTCCGCACTCCGGGCAGGATAGAGCAATGCTTCACTCATGGAAAGAGAACCCATATGCGCCCGGGCCACTGCAAAATGTTGGGACACGTTTTGCAATGCCTTTTCCATTTTCTTCCGCAGTTCATGATTACGGCGAATATACAACATAAACTGACGGACCATTTCATCCCGTTTATCCTTTAACAGTTTGTGACCCCGCACCGCTGTGCTGAGACGGTTTTTCAACCGTGTCAGCTCCATACGGGTCGGATTTACCGTTGTCGCCATGGGTTATTCCCCCTCGTTGCCATCCGCCGGTTTATAGTAGCGATCCAGGTATTCATCCCGAATCCGTTTGAGTTCCGCCCGCGGCAGGATGCCCAGCAGTTTCCAGCCAAGGTCCAACGTTTCTTCAATGGACCGGTTGGTTTGGTATCCCTGGGAAACATATTCTTTTTCAAAGGCATCGGCAAACTGCGCATACAACTTATCCACTTTAGACAGGGCCGAATCCCCCAGGATGGTGGCCAGTTCCTTCGCCTGCTTGCCCCGGGAGTACGCAGCAAACAGCTGGTTCATGGTGTCGGCATGATCTTCCCGAGTTTTTCCTTTGCCCACGCCTTTATCTTTCAAACGGGACAGGGACGGCAGCACATCAATCGGCGGCGTCAGCCCTTTCCGGTACAATTCCCGGGATAAAATGATCTGTCCTTCCGTAATATAGCCGGTCAAGTCAGGAATCGGGTGGGTTTTATCATCTTCCGGCATGGACAAAATTGGGATCATGGTGATGGATCCTTTTTTGTCCCGGATTTTTCCGGCCCGTTCGTACATCGTCGCTAAGTCTGTATACAGATATCCTGGATAGCCCCGGCGTCCCGGTACTTCCTTACGGGCTGCAGAAACTTCCCGCAGGGCATCGGCATAGTTGGTAATATCCGTAATGATAACCAGCACTTGCATATCCAGCTCAAAAGCCAAATACTCTGCAGCGGTAATCGCCATACGTGGCGTTGCGATACGTTCTACGGCCGGATCGTTTGCCAGGTTGACAAACATAACAGCCCGGGAAAGGGCCCCGGTCCGATTGAAGTCCTGCATAAAGAAGTTGGCTTCTTCAAACGTAATCCCCACAGCCGCAAACACCACGGCGAATTTTTCATCCTGCCCCAGCACTTTGGCTTGCCGTGCAATCTGAGCAGCCAGTTGCGCATGAGGCAAACCGGAACCAGAAAACACCGGCAATTTCTGTCCCCGCACCAGTGTGTTCAGTCCATCAATGGCGCTGACTCCAGTCTGAATAAATTCAGAAGGATATTCCCGGGCCGCAGGGTTCATCGGTTCCCCGTTAATATCTTTGTAGGCTTCCGGAATAATGGCAGCTCCTCCATCAATTGGGTTACCCATGCCATCAAACACACGTCCCAGCATAGCAGGGGACACGCCTAGCTGAATCCCATGTCCTAAGAAACGGGCTTTGGCCGTCGCCGGCCGCAAGCCTTGGGACGCTTCAAACAGCTGTACCAGGGCTTTATCCCCGTCCACCGTCAGGACTTTCCCACTGCGAATTTCCCCATCTTCCTGACGGATACTTACCAATTCATCATAGGTAGCACCTTTGACATGATCCACCAGCATCAGAGGACCCACCACTTCCCGGATGGTTTTATACTCCTTATGCATCAGCTTCACCCTCTTCCGCCAGTTCTGCAAAAGCTTGTTCCATCTCCTTGTTCAGTGCGGCAAATTTTTCTGCCCGTTCCTTTTCCGGGATATACTTGGCACGGCCAATTTGCTCCCTGACGGGCATATCAATGATCCGATCCAGGTTAACATGTTTGCCGATAGCATCCAGTGCTTTCTCATACCAGGAGATAATCAGTTTCAACATGTCGTACTGTTTTTCCAGAGAAGTATAGGTATCAATTTCATCAAATGAGTTCTGGTGCAGGAAATCTTCCCGGATGGACCGGGCACATTCCATGGTAATCCGATCCTTGAATCCCAGAGCATCAATCCCCACCAGACGAACAATTTCGTTCAGACTGGATTCTTCCTGGAGGATCTCCATAGTCGTTCCCACCAGTTTGGACCAGTCCGTGGCAACTTTTTCATCATAGTACGCCCGCAGCCGGTCGGAATACAGGGAATAGCTCTGCAACCAGTCAATAGCCGGGAAATGCCGGGCATACGCCAGCGCCGAAGACAGGCACCAGAACACCTTAACAATGCGCAACGTCGCCTGGGATACCGGTTCGGAAATATCCCCTCCAGGAGGGGATACGGCCCCGATAGCGGAAACAGCACCTACCCGGTCATCTTTACCAAGGCATTCCACTTCACCAGCCCGTTCATAGTATTCAGCCAGACGGGATGACAAATACGCAGGATATCCTTCTTCTCCGGGCATTTCTTCCAGCCGGGAGGACATTTCCCGCAGGGCTTCTGCCCAACGAGAAGTGGAGTCGGCCATAATAGCCACCTTATATCCCATATCCCGATAATATTCGGCGATGGTAATTCCCGTATAGATAGAAGCTTCCCGGGCAGCCACCGGCATATCGGAGGTATTGGCAATCAGTACCGTCCGTTTCATCAGGGGCAGCCCCGTACGGGGATCTTTCAATGCTGGAAATTCATTCAGCACGTCAGTCATTTCGTTGCCCCGTTCACCGCAGCCTACATAAACGATAATATCTGCATCCGCCCACTTAGCCAGCTGGTGCTGAATGACCGTTTTACCGCTGCCGAAGGGGCCAGGAACGGCGGCTACACCGCCCTTAGCAATTGGAAACAGCGTATCAATGACGCGCTGCCCGGTTACCATAGGTTCTTCCGGTGGCAATTTTGTTTTGTAAGGCCGCGCTACACGCACGGGCCATTGCTGCAGCATAGGAAAGCTTTTTACTTCTCCCTTGGCATTTTTTAATTTGTACACCGGTTCCACAATAGTCGCTTCCCCGCTGTACACCCATTCCACCACACCACTTTCTTTCGGCGGTACCATAATTTTATGAAGTACGGTAGGCGTTTCCTGTACGGTTCCGATCACGTCGCCGCCGGAAACCGTATCCCCTACTTTGGCAGTCGGAACAAAATTCCATTTTTTGCTCCGGTTCAGCTTATCGACTTCAATGCCTCTGCTAATGCGGTCACCGGACAATTTATAAATTTCTTCCAAAGGACGCTGAATCCCGTCAAAAATGCTTTCAATCAGGCCGGGAGCCAGTTCCACGCTCATAGGCATGCCGGTGGATTCCACAGGCTCGCCCGGTCCCATGCCCGCGGTTTCCTCGTAAACCTGAATGGAAGCTTTATCATCTCTCAGTTCAATGACTTCGCCGATCAGGTGTTGATCACTGACGCGAACCATGTCGTGCAGTTCCACGCCCTTCATCCCTTCGGCGACGATCAAAGGACCGGATACTTTTACAATCTTTCCAATCACGATCGTTCCCTACCCTTCCTTGAACAAAATATCGGCCCCCACTGCCTTTTCCACGTTTTCCTTAACACGACGCATTCCAATTCCCTGGGATTTTCCACCGCCAGGAATGGGAATGATAGCAGGAAAGGTAGCAGTCGCATACTCGTTGATAACCGTCTGTGCGTTTTGCGCTGCGTTCTCCGTGATATAGATCACCACGTACCCCGCATCAGCCAAACGGTGAATCCGGCGGGTAATCTGTTCTTCCGTTGCATCATAGAACACATCAAACCCCACCGCTTTAAAAATCATCACGGAGCTGGGATCACCGATAACTGCGATTTTTTTCTTGTCCATATTGTTTCCTCCCAAGCTTCCGCCATTTATGCATAAATTCCTGGCAGTTGGGGTTCAAAGTGGCCTTCCAGTGCGCCAAAAATCATCCGCAGTGCTTCTGCTTCCGTTTCCCGTGCCAGGAGGAAGGCAACAACGGGCCCTAAGGAATGCATATCCCAACGTGCCTGGCGGACAATGCCCGCTAAGAGTTCTTTCATCTGTTTGGGCACTACCGCAAGTTCCCCCGTCTGGGCAAATTCATTTATGGCTTGCAAGAGTTCGCTCCCATGGCTTCCTCGATTGAGCCGTCCGCCTAGTTGTTCAGGGGGCACATCCAGACATTCTTCAAATACCTGCTGCGGAATGTCTCCGCAGGGCACTAAAACCTGGCTTAGCTGGGGCCGTTCCCAATTCAGGTTCTGAGCGCGGATCAAACTGATGGTATTTTGAAAGTCCGCCCACAGGGAAAAATAAGAACGGATAAACCCGCTTTCTTGTTTTTCCTCCAGAACTTTTTCTGCTTCCTCAAACAGTGCCCTGTCCAGCCGGGCACTGAGCCGGAACGGATCAACTTCCCAGGCCATACTGCCTTCGATTTCATCCATCGCCTTCCGGTACACTGGAGGCAGGTCTTCATAATATTTAGTCTGCACCATATCTTTTAACAGATCCAGAGAAAAGTTGCCCCCCTCCTGCAAGATGGTATCTTCAGGAGTCCCTAAAAGCCTTGCTTTCAAAAGGACTTTCAGGTTGTGGGTATCCACTGGCAAAAGAAACAATCCCGTAAGCGCCGCATCCGGGGTCAGCTCCTGCACCCTTTTCCTCGTCAGCTGCAATTGGGAGCGGACCAAAAGATCAATATCTCCCGTTGTCGTTTCTTGTTCTGCCGCCGCATTTTCTCCATAGCCAGTTTCCAAAAGCAGTTTCATGGCTTCTTTGGTGCTAGAAGCCTCTGCAATCCGACGGATTTGGGCAGCACTAAGCAAATGCGTAGACAGAACCCCGATACGGCCCAGGGCATATTCATAACTGGGCTGGGGCATCCTACTTCACCTCCGGGCCAAACAGGATCCTGGCGACCTGGTATTCCTCCGCATTCCGTACATCTTCTAAAAGGGAGGCAAAAGAACCATCGTAGTCGCAAGTCTCCCCTTCCAGTAATAGACCACCCTGAAACTCTGCATTCTTATCCGAAAGGGTTAGCTTTCCTGCTTTACCTTGTTGTTCCAAGGCCGCATTAATCTTTCCCAAGAAAATATCGGTATAGCGGGGACGGTCCTCTTCTGGTACCACCATCTGTTCCGTTCCGGTAATATCACTAGCCAGTACGGTATGAAGAATGAGATCTTCCCAAGTTTTTCCAGAAAGGGCGACTACTTTTTCAGCAGCCTTTTGGAAAGCTTCTGCCAAAACTTCCCGCTCGCTTTGGAGCGTATTTTTGCGGTTTTCCAGCTCTGCTACCAATTTTTGGCGGGATACTGCTTCTTCCGCATCCTTTTGCGCTTTGGTTTCAATCTCCTCAGCTTGGAATTTGGCCGCTGCAAGAATTTTTTCCCGTTCTTTCTGTGCCTTTTCTACAGCAGCAGATTGGATGGCCGCCGCTTCCTGTTTGGCTTCATCTTCTATCTTTTGAATGATCTTATCGCCTGCCACGACACATCCCCCTCTCTTAGAGCTTAATCCCGTTAACCATAATGAAGGAGATGAGGAGGGATAGTACCGCATAGGTTTCTACCATGGCGGTAAGGATGATACCTTTACCAGTTTCTTCCGGGCGTCTTGCCGTCAAGTAGATACCGGCTGCCGCAGCCTTGCCCTGATAAATCCCGGACAAAAGTCCACCAATCCCCATGGGGACACCGGCGAACAAAAAGGCCAGGCCTTGTCCGGTGGTCAATTCTTTAATATTGCCGTCTACAACACCCAAATTCAAAATAATAATGAACGCAATCAGAAGCCCATAAATCCCCTGGGTTCCCGGCAATGCCTGCAGCACCAATACACTACCGAATTTATCTGGATCTTCACTGACGACACCACTGGCTGCTTCGCCGGCGATACCAACGCCCATGGCACTGCCGCTACCTGCCAATCCTGCAGCAATTGCCGCTCCGCCAAACGCCAGCGCTGTTCCCAAAGTAATCATAATGATTTCCTCCTTTATTTGGTAATATCCGTATATTTCGTCCGAAAAGCCAAAGGCATAAATGCCCGGCCACCTGCTTCAAAGAATTTGCCAAAAAACTCAATATATTGCAGCCGACTGCTATGAACAAAGGCCCCCAGCACATTAATCATAATATTGAAATAGTGCCCGGCTAGCAGCACCACAATCGCTGCCACGATACCAAGAGGTCCAGCACCCCACAGCATTTTTGCCACCGTGTTGATCACCATGGCAATCACACCGGTTGCAAGCCCCAGAGCAAATATCCGGGAATAACTCAACAGATCACTTAAATACCCGCTGATATTATACAGGCTCAAAAGTCCACCTAATAGGCGCCGGAAAATATTTTTCTTGTCACGGCCTCCAAAGAGCAAAATAATGCCCGCTCCCAAAAGCGCGACATATTTTCCTACCGGTCCCGGGACTACCGCCATCAGCAAAAATCCTAAAAACAGGATCAACCAGCTGATTTGGTCGCAAATGGCCCCCACAATATCGCCCTCGCGCCATAGCAGGTAGATTTTTAGTAGCATGCCGCCCACCAGGTGCAAAACGCCCAGTACGTAACACAAAAGCAGCATTTTCATGGGTTCTTTCATGGGGACAAAAAGCAGTGGATGCCATTCTAGGCCAAACCATCCGCCAAACATAATGCCCCACAAGATGGTGGAGATGCTGCCAAAAAATACCACATAAGCCAGTTTTCCTGCAAATCCTTCTGGACGGAATTTTTTTAGGGCAAAATACAGCATGGCAGTCATCACCAGTCCATAACCGGCATCGGACATCATCATGCCAAAAAAGATAAAATGGAACGGTGCCATAATAAGGTCCGGGTCAATTGTGCCCGCTTTTGGCAAGGAGTAGAGTTCTACTACGCCTTCATAGGGCCGAACCAGTTTATTGTTTTCCAGAACAGACGGCGGAATTTCGCCTTCTTTAGGATCCCGGAAGGAGACGGCATAGGCATCCGTTACGCTTTGCAGCACTTTTTCAACCTGCTTTGTCCGGTCTTTCCGTACCCAGCCTTCTACTTTAAAGGCACTAACGGTTTCCTCCCCGGCATTTTGCAGCCGGTCGCAAGCCCCCGCCAGTTGATCATAATACAGTTCAATCTGGTGCTTATCCAGGGAAGCTTTTCGGGTTTCTTCCCGCAGCGCGGCTACTTTACGTTCTTTTTCTTCCGCTTCCTGCAGGAGTTCTTCCCGTACCGTTTTGGCAAGACCACTCCGTTTAGGCAGTACCGCCTCGCTGAAGTTATGGCCTTTCAGCACCCGCTGGACTGTATCATCCGCCTTATTGTGGCACAGGACCAGGATCGTTTGATCGTCTTGGGTAGCACCATAACGCGTTACCTCTGCCGGAAGATCCGCCAGTTCTTTCTGCACAGCATCCACTTCATTGACCGGAAGAAAACCAGCATGCGCCCTGGTTTCTTCCGTAAAGCTCAGTTCTTCCAGAGGAATATCCAGGTCTTGCCAGAGTAAAAGACTTTCTGCCTGGGTACGGAGCGCTGCCGCTTCACTTTCCAGCGAAGCAATTTTGCTGGCTACCGTATCCACTTTTTCTGTCAATTCCCGGCCTGTCTGGTTCTCTTTTAAAAAATCTCCCCAGGAAATTTTTTCTTTCTGGGGAATGAGAGGATTTTGGGCCCCGTTTTGCACCATAAAGCGCAGTACTTGTCCAGCCTTATCCAGCTGGGCACTGATTTCTTCCGCACCCGGTAAGGTTTTGCTTTCGCTCTCTTTTTCCAGCATAACGCTGCCATCTTTTTGGAGAGCCAAAAGCAGCGCATCCCGGTCGGCTTTCAGTGCATACAGCGTGATTTTTTGCATAGGGACTAACATTCAATCACGACCTTTTTCAGGATATGCTCCACGGCCTGATCCAGATTTTCTCTGGCCGCCTGGGCGCGTTCCGCATCCTTTTTCCGATTTTCTTCCACTAGGGCTGCCGCGTCATTTTTTGCCGCCGCTTCTGCCTCTGCAATTGTTTCTGCAGCCTTTTTTCTAGCAGCTTCAATAAGAGCCGCTGCTTCCTGCTGCGCCGTGGTCTGCGCTTCCCGTACAGTCTGCCGGGCCGCTACACTGGCATTTTTCTTCAGGGTATCAGCTTTCTGTTCCGCTGTTTTAATATCTTCCAACATGGACATGGTCTCACCACCTTCACGATATAATCAAGACATCATACTTCATATGAACCACAGCGCAACAAAAATACTACGCTCCAGTTCATAAATGTATTATACTATAAATTAGAAGTTTTGGTATACCTTTTTGTAACAGTCCGGATTGCGGATTCCATTTTATTTGTTACGTTTCCCAATCTCATAAACGCCTTGCAAAATAGGCTGCTGAAAAGCCACACCTGTAGAAAGGAAGGGAATAGATCCATGGATTTTCGTGAACTCCAATATGTGATTACCGTAGCGGACTGCCAGAACATCACACAGGCCGCCAAGCAATTGTATATTTCCCAACCCTCCCTCAGTTATGCCCTGGGACAGATTGAAAAAGAGGTGGGTGCCAAACTGTTTGACCGGTCCCAGCAGCCCATTGTGCTCACCGATGCCGGGCGGATTTATGTAAAAGGGGCAAGGGAAATCCTGCAAAAACGCACCGATATCAAAAATCGCCTGGCCGATCTCCGGGAGGGCCAGGGCGCTAAAATCAGTTTGGGCATCCCCGCAGAACGGGCAGGCTATATGTTGCCCGCCATCATCAACCGGTTCCGTGCCAAATTTCCCGATTCAGAGTTTTTTATTAAAGAAGCGGGTACGGAAGAGCTGATGGAAATGCTGAAAAACAACAAGATCACCTTTCTCATCGTTCCCCGGGACGCGGATGACGTACCAGTCCAAATGACCACCGAGCTTATTTACCACGAAACCGTGCAGCTTATCGCTGCGGAAAACGCCTTTTCTAGCGACATGTTTTTAGATCAGGAAAAGCGCCTGGTGGATTTGCGGAAGATTGCTCGGTTACCTTTTATCGGCATCAAAAAACGTCATTCCATTTACTGGAAGGTACGGAAAATCTTTAAAGAATATGACATTGCCCCCCACTTGCTTATGGAAGTAGAAAGCAGTATGACTGCCACACAGCTTGCCGCCTGCGGGCTGGGTTTTACTCTAGTTCCTCGCCGCGCCAAAAAGATTCTAGGCCCGGACGCCCCCCGCTACTGCTACGAATATTCCACCTCTCCCGTACAGTGGGACATTAACGCCATCTATAAAAAAGGCGCCTACCTGAACAAGGCAGAACGCTATTTTCTAGATCTGATGAAAGAAGAATTTGGCAAACGACGGGAATGACGCATACGAAAAGGCCCTGTTGGAAGACTTCTCCTTCTTCCAGCAGGGCTCTTTTCGTGTTGGTTTCACTCTATAAAGGGAAATTAAGAGGAAAGCGGATTAATCCAGGCCTTTTTTCTTGCGGTTGAAATTGATGAGACAACCGGCCTTGACAATAGCTTTTTCTTCGTCATTCATGGGTTTCACATACAGTTCAATGGGCACAGCGCCACCATTTTTCACCACGTAGGCCGTGATATTTTGCATATCCCCGTCCATGGCTTTGCGGATTTCTGGTACGTAGATGTAATCGCCCACTTCAAAAGCAGTGGGTTCACCTTTCAGGTGGAAAGGAATCATCCCCCAATTCATCACGTTGCTCCGGTACCGCTTGGTCGCATAGTCCTGGGTAATGTTGGCAAGTCCGCCAATCACTCTCTGGCAGCTGGCAGCTTGTTCCCGGGCAGATCCATCACCTGGTTTATTGGCATAGACCACGGAACCAATTTCCGTATTTTTCACAGTAGCATTGCCAGGCAATGCTTTCAGGGCATCAAATACTGCTTTTAGCT
Organism: Acidaminococcus sp.; assembly: GCA_019416065.1. Lineage (GTDB taxonomy): Bacteria > Bacillota > Negativicutes > Acidaminococcales > Acidaminococcaceae > Acidaminococcus. The sequence goes on from DXYB01000009.1 coordinate 58,997, forward strand.
CAGCATCGGCCAAAATATCCTTGCCGGCTTCCCGGGCTACTTCCACTTCTTTCACCGCTTTGGTACGGCCCACATATTTCGGATCCCGGCGGGACAGGGTAAATTCTGCCAGTCCCAGCGGATTGGAACGATAGGAAGACGTTTCCCCGGAAGGAATCAATTCATCCGTAGTGGTCACCGGGTCCAGGATCTTGGAGCAGACTTTCAAAAGGATATTGTCTCCCAGTGCAGGCAGGGTAGGCCAATCTTTAATATTGGGGCCATACACCAATTCTTTTTGTTTGTCTGCCTTGCCAAAACCATAGTACACCCGAGCTTTATAGGGGCTCTCGTCGAAGTGATAGGCAGGTACATTCCCAAAGACTTCTGCGTATTCTTCTGCACTGGTAAGGCGTCCATTATTGGCAGCCGTCGCAGCAATGCTCCGGGCATCCATCAGTGCTACGGCGGACATTTGTCCCTGACCAGGTTTGGAACCTTCCCGGTTGGGGAAGTTACGGGTGGTATGGCGAATGGATAGACCATTATGATTAGGCGTATCCCCGGCGCCAAAGCACGGGCCGCAGAATGCGGTCTTAACCACCGCACCGGACGCCATGAGTTCCGTCAAATAGCCTTTTTTCATCAAATCCATGTATACTGGCATGGAAGAAGGATACACATTCAGCGCAAATTCGCCAGCACCGATGAATTTTCCTTTTAGCAAATTGGCCGCTTCCACCACGTTGGTATAGTTTCCGCCGGCACAGCCGCCAATCACGCCCTGTTGTACCTGGAGTTTCCCATCGTCTGCGATTTTATCCAGGAGGGTAAAGGTCGCCCGGCCTTGGGCCACTTTTTCTGCAGCCTTTTCCGTTTCCCGCAGGATATCTTGCAAATTATCCTGCAGCGTATCAATTTCATAGGCATTGGACGGATGGAACGGCATGGCAATCATGGGTTTTACAGTAGATAGATCAATGGATACCACCCCGTCGTAATAAGCCACGTCAGCAGGATTCAGTTCCTGGTAGTCTTTTTCTCTATGATGTTCTTTCAGGAAATCCCGGGTGTCTTCATCCGTTCTCCAAATGGAAGAAAGGCAGGTGGTTTCCGTGGTCATCACGTCTACCCCGTTCCGGTAGTCCGTGGTCATACTGGAAACCCCAGGGCCAACAAATTCCATCACTTTGTTCTTTACATAGCCATTTTTGTACACGGCGCCGCAGATTGCCAGTGCAATATCATGAGGCCCCACCCAAGGTTTTGGAGCCCCGGTAAGATAAATGGCTACCACGCCAGGATACGGACTGTCCCAGGTATCTCCCAGAATTTGTTTATCCAGTTCGCCGCCGCCTTCGCCCACGGCCATGGTGCCCAGTGCACCGTAGCGGGTATGAGAGTCGGATCCCAGGATCATCTTGCCGCAGCCTGCATACATTTCCCGCATGTACTGGTGAATAACTGCCACATGAGGGGGGACGTACACGCCGCCGTATTTCTGGGCAGCGGAAAGGCCAAATAAATGGTCATCTTCGTTAATGGTGCCGCCTACGGCGCACAGGGAATTATGGCAGCAGGTCAGGATGTAGGGCATAGGGAACTTATCCATGCCGGATGCTTTTGCCGTTTGGATGATCCCCACATAGGTAATATCGTGGCTGGTAAGATCATCAAAACGGATTTTTAAATCATCCATGGTATCGTTTTTGTTATGGGCCTTTAAAATCCCATAGGCGATCGTCCCTTTTTTGGCTTCTGCTTTGTCCAGGCTGCGTCCCAGTTCCTGTTCTGCTTTTGCTTTGTTTTCTTCCGGAATCATTTCTGTTCCGTGGAGCAGGTACCCACCGTTTTTGTACAGTTCAATCATGTTTCTCTCCCCTTTTCTTAAATTTTCCCTTTATAAAAGTGTTAGCTATACCTTTACATTCTATCCATAGTATCCAGCAGATAATCCGTAAATTCCGCAGAAGTGGCCCCATCCTTGTCGGTTGTAATCACCAGTTTCCGTTCTGTACGGGTGCAGACATCCAGCGCTTTCACCAGTTTTTCCTTCTTTTCCGGATACCCGATGTGGCTGATCATTTCGCCCATAGCCCGGATCAGGCTGCAAGGATCCGCATACTGGGCACGATTGTGCTGCACCAGGAAGTTCCCCACGCCGTGAATGGCCTCAAAGAGGGCATATTGATCGCCGATATTGGAAGAGCTGGCAGTTCCTAGCCCGCCCTGGTATTCAGCGGCCACGTCGGTAACGATATCGCCGTACAGATTGGGCAGTACAAAAACTTGCATTCCTTTGGTAAATTCCGGATCCGTCAGTTTAGCAGCCATGGAATCCACCAATTCTTCCCGGACCGTAATGCCCGGGTATTCTTTTTCAATGGCGTGGGCCGTCTTTAAGAAGTTGCCATCCACCAGTTTCACGATATTCGCCTTAGTGACCACGGTCACATTGTTCTTGCCATTATTTTTCGCAAACTCAAAAGCAGCCCGGATAATCCGGTCGGCTCCAGGACGACTCAGTACTTTGAAATCCACCGCCAAGTCATCGTTAACCTGAATGCCCTTATTGCCCCAGATGTATTCCCCTTCAATATTTTCCCGGAAGAAGGTCCAATCAATGTCTTTTTCCGGAATGCGCACCGGCCGTACGGCCGCATACAGTTGGAGACTGCGGCGCAACAGGCTGTTAGCGCTCACCATATTGGGCCAGGGATCCCCTGCTCTAGGTGTTACAAACGGCCCTTTCACCAGCACATCACAGGCTTTACAAGCTTCTAGTACAGCATCCGGCAGGCTCTGGCCTTTTTTGGCTCGTTCTTCAATGGTCATACCCGGAATGGTTTTAAATTCCACTTTCCCGGCAGCCACTTCCTCTTTTAGCAGATAGTTTGCTACCCGCAGGGCTTGTTCCATCAGATACGGCCCCGTGCCATCTCCGGGTAAAATCCCCACGGTCACATGGTTTAAGGTTTTAAAATTCTTTCGGCCGGGAGCATTTTTAATGCCTTCAATCCGTTTGAAATCTTCCCGGATAAGCGCCCCGAATTTTTCCATCGCTACTTGGATTTGTTGTTCCTGTTCCGCCGTTGTCATGCTCTTTCCTCCTCTGCGATTTTCCAGATTTCCCCTATATAGATTGCGGTTTTATGGTTTTTTCTTTGATGATTTCATTGTATCCGATTGCTCTGATAATTTCCAATATTTGTCCTCCCATAGGGGGTATCAGACATTTTCTATAGTTTTTTACTTTCTTTATAAACTTTCTCTTCTAGCAAAAAGCAGTTGTAAACGCTAATATAAAAGTGAACCATTTTGGACCCAAACGCTAATGAAAAAG